>JAPLJA010000130.1 GCA_026388815.1 Pseudomonadota bacterium | reverse complement strand
GGCATCCATGAGAGGAAGACCTGAAAGACAAGCTACCATGCTTAGCTTCATCACTCCCGAACAGCGAGTTCCCCAAGGACATCCCATACGGCGGATTAAGGCTCAGGCCGACCAGGAACTGAAGCGCCTTTCTCCCGTTTTCGCCCAGATGTACTCCACCACCGGCCGTCCTTCCATCCCACCGGAGACGATCTTGAAGTCGCTCCTGTTGATTGCGCTCTTTTCGGTTCGGAGCGAGCGGCAGTTTTGCGAACAATTGGACTACAATCTGCTTTTCCGATGGTTTCTCGACATGGACATGATGGCGGAGAGCTTTGATGCCACGGTGTTCACGAAGAACCGGGAGCGGCTGATGGATCATGGAGTTGGCCGCCTCTTTTTCGATGCAGTGGTGCGACAGGCACGAAAGAGCGGGTTGATGAGCGATGACCATTTCACCGTGGATGGAACGCTTATTGAAGCATGGGCCAGCCTCAAGAGTTTTCGACGGAAGGGAGATGAACCGCCCGCATCTGGAAGTGATGATCCGGGAAATCCCGCAGTAGACTTTCATGGGGAGAAGCGGAGTAATGATACGCACGAGTCGACGACTGATCCTGAGAGTCGATTGATGCGGAAGGGAAAGGGGAAAGAAGCCAAGCTCTGTTATGGGGCGCATGCCCTGATGGAAAACAAAAATGGTCTTCTGGTTGATGTAAGGGTTACGGAGGCCACAGGCACAGCGGAAGAGGAAGCGGCTGAAGAGATGTTGAAGCGTCAAGGCCGTCGTGGGATCAAGCCTAAGACTGTGGGAGGGGATAAAGGATATGACACCAATGGTTTTGTTTCCCTTCTGCGCAGTCGAAAGATCACACCTCACGTGGCGGCCAATACCAAAAGGCGAGGTGGTTCGGCCATCGATGGGAGAACGACGCGACATGCTGGATACAGTATCAGCCAGCGAGTCCGGAAGAGAATAGAAGAAATCTACGGCTGGGTAAAGACAGTAGGAGGTTTCAGGAGAACTCGATTTAAAGGGATAGGGAAGACGCAATTGGCTGCTTGGCTTGTGGGTGCAGCCTATAATCTCTTGCGGATGGCTAAACTGATGCCGCAGGGGGCGGAGGTATGAGGTGAGAACGGAAGAAACCACAGAAATAGACGGGACAATCTTTGCTCTGGCAGCGCTCATCTCTGAATTGAACAGTTCAAAATGGTTTTTTGATTCAATTGCTCACCGCCACCTAAAAAATTTTCCTTAAAACTTGGTTTTTCAGCAGCCTGCTAAAATGCAAAACCAGATCCAGCAACCCGTCACTGTTTACATCTTCAGGCGAACCTCCTATGGGAAGTGCAGGTGCCCCGGCAAATTCCACGGTGTCCCAGTCAACAGTTGTCGCATCAAAAGTTGGACTGCTCAAAATAGCGACAGGGACATTACCTTTGCTCTTGAAGTTGATGCTGTTGGGGAAACTACCGGGTTTGATGTCAATATTCACATTTAAGGTGGATTCAGGGCCACGAACAGGCCACACGTAGGGGTGGTTGTCGGACTTAGGGGCGGCGCCCACGTAGCCATCAAACATATAGACGACCCACGCGTGGTCTGGGACGACGGCGCTGGTGGTAGAAGACCAGTAATAGAAGACCTGCACATTAGTAAATGGATGGCCTGTCGGCAGAGCAGGACCGTATTTTGAAAAGTCAGTCAAACTTTGCAGTTCCTTTCGGTTAGGGAGACGCCAGTCGGTATAACCGAAGTTGGGATAGGTTCCTGCATTCATCGTTGCTACATAGTCCAACGCTTGTTGCCATATGATCCCGCCGTTTGGTAAATTCGCATTCTTCGTCCACATGAGTCCGGTAAGGTTATCGGTTACTGATCCGTTTCCATGGTCGGTAAAGCGGGGAACGGGCCAGGCTACTCCTTGCTCAAGGTCGCCGTCGTCACCGGCGGCGTAGCTCACCTTCTGTCCGGTCTGGGGCAGACAAATTACCGAATCACCAAATGACCCACACTGTCCACCGCGCACAGGCCAGAGATAGTGGAAGTCTGACTTTTCGATGTAGCCCACGTAGCCAGTCTCCATATCTACGAAAGACGCGACGTCTGGGAAGTAGGCGTGAGTAGTAGAAGACCAGTAGTAGTTTGCCTGCACATTTGCAAAACCCTGGGTGTTGATCCAAGCAGCATTGTCGGCTTCGCCTGCATTGAAAAGACTTTCCAGTTCATTCACATTGGGAAGGCGCCAGTCGGTGTGGCCGAGATAGTCCTCACTGTTCAGTTTTGCCACATAATCAAGGGCATGCTGCCAAGTTACCATGCCATCATTATCATTCACTGTATAGTCTGTATCCCATCCGGGATCTCTCGTGGGCATAATATTCCCATTGGGTGCCCAGACAAGTCCTGTGAGATTATCTGTGATTGTAGTATCAACGTTTGTGGTAAACCTTGGGTCTGGCCAGGCAACCCCAGCTTGTATCTCTCCATCCTGTCCTGTGCCAGTGCAAGGTATTTCTACCCCTGCTGTGTCATAGCATTTTGTCTGTCCGCTTTCTGGCAGGTTGACCGTGCCTGAAAATGCAATATTGGTCAACATAGCAAAGAATATCAGAGTTGAGAGTAAAACAACCTTAGATAGAATCGACTTCCTCATTTTCATCCTCCTTTGTTGATCCAAAAACAAAAAGTCCCCACCAGCCCCATGCTGATAGGAGCTTCTATTGATAACTTCCCTCCATACACCTCTTGCATAGGGAAAGTCTCCTTATCCTTAAACAAACTTTTGTGGATTGTTACAATGGTACAATGGCGACTTTATACCACTATTTATGGAATTACAAGGATAAAAATAGGAAATAATGTAAGGTCATGCCAAGAGGGGGGAACTTTAATTAGGAATGTTCAATTATCAATTAGGAATCCTTTATTATCAATTACGAATGTTCAATTATCAATTAGGAATACTTTGAATATCAATTAGGAATCTTCGGTTATTAATTACGAATCTTCATTGTCTTCTGTATGCTTCCCGGAATCTTCATAAGTTCTTCGCAATCGAATAGGATAGATTGTGAATGTTCATCAGTCAAATAATCGCTGTCTTTCAGTAAGCGAATCCAGTAATGTGTTTCCCTGGCTTCCTTATAGGCAATTGCCATTTTTGACTGGAAATCTCTTCCTGATTGTCCACCGATGGCTTCTTCCACATTGGCTCCGATGGACGTCCCGCTTCTCAATATTTGTCTGGAAAGCACAAATCCCTTCTTTTCATTTATTAGAAACTGATACAGCTTCACTATTCTCAATGCAAAGGCATAGCTCTTTTCTCGGACAACATTATCCTTCTTCATCCCAAACTCTTAATTCCTCATTCGTAATTCCCAATTCCTAATTTTAAATTTCCGTGCGCCCTTCTATGGCTTTGCCGAGTGTGACCTCGTCTAAGTACTCAATATCTCCACCCATCGGCACTCCCTGGGCAATGCGGGTTACCCTGATAGAGAAAGGTTTCAGGAGTTTAGAGAGATAGAGTGCTGTGGTACCTCCTTCTACCGTAGGGTTGGTAGCCAGGATGATCTCCCTGACCCCTCCCTTTTCTACCCGTGCAATGAGTTCTTTGATCCGCAGATTCTCGGGTCCGATACCGCTTAAAGGAGAGAGTACACCGTGGAGGACGTGGTACTTCCCTTTGAAAACACCACTCCGCTCAAGGGCAATCAGGTCGCCTGGTGTTTCAACGACGCAGATCACTTCGCTGCTCCTGCTTAAATCCCGGCAGATGCGGCACGGGTCGTCATCGGTGAAGGTGAAACAGCTCGTACAGAGGGTTATCTCCTCCTTTACCCGGGCAATTGCCTGGGCGAGATCCAGAACCTGCTCTTTTGAACAGCTCAGGATGTGGAAGGCGATACGAGCAGCCGTCTTTTCGCCTATCCCGGGGAGTCGGGAGATCTCGGTGATAAGCCTGCAGAGAGGATGTGCGTAGTAATTCATGGCTCTGCGTATCCTAAAAAGAACCGAGGCCGGGGATGTTGAGCCCTCCCGTGATTTTTCTCATCTCCTCAGTGGTCATCTCCTGAGACTTCTTGAGGGCCTCATTGACCGCGGCCAGGACTAAATCCTGGATCATCTCAATGTCACCTGACGTTACCACCTCAGGTTCAATCTTTACCGATATAATCTCCTGTTTTCCATTGGCCACAACCGTTACCATGCCGCCGCCGGCACTCGCCTCGACGGTCTTGCGGGAGAGTTCATCTTGAACCCTCGCCATTTCAGCCTGAATCTTCTGGGCCTGCTTCATTATCGACCCCATATTTTTCATAACCTCTATCCTCCTTCCTCAATTGCTGAACGCTGAACGCTGATTGCTGAAAGCAGTATAATTCTTACTGCGTTATTTTCACATCAACGATCTTTCCCCCAAAAGTTTCAAGGATATCTTTTACAGCCGGGTTATTGATGGCTTCTTCCTGAGCCTTCTTTAACTGTTCCTTATGATTATTGGTTTTCCGGGAAACAGATCCATCCGTTACCGAAGGATAATGGGATATTTTTATTTCCACATCCCTTTTTAGAATACCCCGTCCGGTGTCCTTTAAAATCGCAAGAGATTCCTTTTCCCCGATCTTCTCCCAGAGAAATGAATCCTGGTTTATTCCGATTTCAATTTTCTCAGGAGTCAGGGTTAACAGTGTAGCCTGTTCCAGCATGGATGCAAGAGAGGCCTTTTTCCTTTGGACTTCTTCCAGGAATCTCCTCCAGATCTCCTCTTTCCCTTCTGATGAAGGCGGAGAAGAAGGTAATTCTTTCGTAATAGATTGTATGTCTTCAGAAACAACCGAATCCCCCGGAGCTGGCGTTCCCTGCACGTTCTCTCCCAGCAGCCTCCCCTCCAGTATTCTAAGCTTGGTGATAATCTCGTCCAGGGGGAGAGAAGGCCTGAGCTGAACCATGCGGAGTATCGTCATCTCAAGAATCAGTTTTGGGAAGGGAGATCTCTGCATCTCCTCTTCACTTTGCAGGAGGAGCTTGAAGAGGCCTTGGATCTCCTCGGCGCTGATCTTGTCGGACTGTTCACGCAGCTCGGAAAAACCTGCGTCAGAGAGCCCGATCAGACGGGATGGATCAGGGCTGATCTTGACAATCAGGAGGTTCCGTACCTGTTCCAGCAAAGAGTAGTAAGCCTGTTTCAGGTCGTAGCCGGAAGCATATATCCTGTCTATTACATCCAGGCATTTTTTGTCGTCCCGCTCAATCAGGGCTGAGGAAAACTCAGAGAGGAGTCTCTGGTCCAGAACCCCAAGGACCTCCCGGACCTGTTCCTCACTGACCTTCTCCCCTGCATAGGAGATGATCCTCTCCAGGATGCTCTGTGCATCCCGCATGCTCCCTTCAGCGGCCTGGGCAATTAAAAAGAGTGCCCGCTCGCTGATCTCTATTTTTTCATCCGAGACGATCTTCTTCAGATTATCCATAATGCCCGGGAGGGATATTCTCTTGAAGTCAAAACGCTGACAGCGGGAGAGGATGGTGTCGGGTATCTTGTGAGGCTCGGTTGTGGCAAGGATAAAAATTGCGTGAGGAGGCGGTTCCTCCAGCGTTTTAAGGAGGGCATTGAATGCGCTCGTAGAGAGCATGTGCACCTCATCGATGATGTACACCTTGTACCTGCTGCTCACCGGCACATATCGTATCTTCTCCCGCAGCTCCCTGATGTCATCCACGCCGGTATTGGATGCCCCGTCAATCTCCAGCACGTCCATGGAAATCCCTTTTGTTATCTCGATGCAGGATTGACACCTGTTGCAGGGGCTGGGGGTAGGACCTTCTGCGCAGTTCAATGCCTTGGCAAGGATGCGGGCAACCGAGGTCTTTCCCACTCCTCGTTCCCCGGTAAAGAGGAAGGCGTGGGCTACCCGGTTGCTCCGGATAGCATTCTGGAGGGTTTGGGCAATATGCTTCTGATCAACGACCTCTTCAAAGGTCTGGGGGCGCCACTTTCGGGCAAATACTAAGTAAGACATATCATACAAAACTTCCCATAAAAGATTTTAAAAATAGTTGAAGATGGGGTTCTGAGTGCGAATGAAGATTTTTGAGCAACGAAGAATCCCATCATAAAAATTTTGGTGATAGCCAGGCACCCCCGCGGCACACGAAGGGATTTACTACCGCTGCTTCCTTCCGGACCTGGCGGGGTTTGTAAATATTCGTTGCGCAGGACCCGGCTATCATAATACGTTTGGTCGTTCTTACGATAATCCTTTACCGCGAAGCGCGGCCTCCGGCCTTGCGGTCTTATGGCGGAGAGAGTGGGATTCGAACCCACGGTCCCGATCGCTCGGGACACACGATTTCCAATCGTGCCCCTTCGGCCAACTCGGGCATCTCTCCACAAAACGTTTGGCCTGTCCTCGGGTATATAAAACGTTTGGTCATTCTTACGATAAATTCTTACCGCGCGAAGCGCGGCCTTCGGTCTTATGGCGGAGAGGGTGGGATTCGAACCCACGGTCCCAATCGCTCGGGACAGTCGATTTCGAGTCGACCCCGTTATGACCACTTCGGTACCTCTCCTCATGCTAATAATACCATCTGAGGGCGTGATAAATCACGCCCCTACATATCTTGTCAACATTTCTGTAAGGGCGTATTGCTATACACCCCTACACGCCTTTCTCTAAAAAACCTCTGGATGATCTCAGCACATTCCCCGGCAAGAATGCCTTCAGTAATCTGGACAGGGTAGTCGAGTTTGCCATTCTCACAGAGGTTGAACTTCGAGTAAATCGCCCCGCTCTTGGGGTCAAGTGCCCCGAACACCAGGCAATCAATACGGGCATTGAGCATTGCACCGGTGCACATGAGGCAGGGCTCAATCGTAACGTAAAGGGTGCAGACAGTCAGGCGGTAATTGCCGAGTTTTTTTGCTGCCTGCCGTAATGCCAGGATCTCAGCATGGGCAGTGGGGTCATTA
>JAPLJA010000276.1 GCA_026388815.1 Pseudomonadota bacterium | reverse complement strand
GGCCGGAGGCCCGCCGCAGGCGGGTAGGTTTTTCATTCCGCATTCTAAAATCCCAACTCCCTAAGTCCCCAACTTTTTCTTAAACTCCTTCAGCCTCATCACCAGCTCTTCCCTGTTCCCCCTGATATCTGCCAGTTTCACATCCGGTTTCACCGCCTCCCCGTGGAAATCAGAGCCGGCTGTGGCAACAAGGTTGTACTCTTGAACGATGGAGAGAAAGCGCTTCTCCTGCTCCGGCGTATGGTAGCTGGAATAGACCTCCAGGCCGCAGAGGCCGTGCGAGATCATTTCGCGGATGTCACGTTCTTCAGTATCTGACGGATGGGCAAGAACCGGGACACCGCCAAACTTTTTGACCTTATAAATTACCCGGGGTGTCTCCATCATATCGAGAGGGACGAAAGCTGGCTTGCCTCCCCGCAGATAATCGAGATAGAAGTTCACGTAGGGAGAATCTGACCGCTCACCGCGGGTATATGCTGCAAGCCGCGAATCGTTCCGGTTCTCTTTCCTGCTCAATATGGCCTTCAGGTAGGAAACGCCGGTGGGCATCCTTCCCTGGGAATACGTTTCAACATCCTCTGCCGTCAGCACAAAACCGAGGGACTGCAGCTTCTCGATCCGCTTTTTCGCCTGAAGCTCCTTCTCCCGGTGGATCTCCTCAAGCCAGGAGATGAGTCCCTGACTATCATGCTCGATAAAATAACCGAGGATGTGGAGGTCATACTCCTTGAAAAGGCTGTTGAGCTCCAGGCAAGGGATGAAGTCAATCCCAAATTCCCTGCTTAAGTTCAGCCCCTCTTCCACGCCTGCCACAGAGTTGTGGTCGGCAAAGGCAATGGCGGTCAACCCTATGCTCCTTGCCATGGCAAATATCTCACGAGGAGTATATTGACCATCAGAGCTTGCTGTGGTATGTATATGTAAGTCGATCATAATAGGGGCCTTTGGTTTTTAATTGGTTGATTTTAGCTGATAATTTCCCCTGTGTCCATGTAAACGTGAGAATGACCAAAGGAACCTTATTTTTTTTAAATGAGCAAAAAGATTTCGAAAAGGAGTTTCTGTTAACCGGATGAGCGATAATCAGAAATCCATGGCGGATTATTTAGAACAATTTGAGCAGCACCTGGCGCTGGAAAAGAATGCGTCCCCCCATACGGTGAGGAATTACCTGAGCGACCTGAGGGAATTCAGCGAGTTTGTCAGGAAAGTCTTACCATCTCTTCTCGATCACGAGGGCAACCCTGCGATAGAGAAGGTTGATCATCTCGCCATCCGGGGATATCTCGGGATGCTCTACAAAAAGAACAAGCGGTCTTCTCTCGCCCGGAAGCTTGCCTCTCTGAGGGCGTTCTTCCGGTTCCTTATGAGGGAAGGATACATCAGCCTGAACCCGGCTAAACTGGTCTCCACGCCGAAGCAGGAAAAGTACCTGCCCAGCTTCCTCTCGATTGATGAGATCTTCAGCCTCCTGAGCGTGAAGTTTCCTCCCGGCCCGCTGGGGCTGCGGGATCGGGCGATCATGGAAACCCTTTACTCATGCGGGATCAGGGTGAGTGAGCTCACCGGTCTGAACGAGGAAGACATTGACGTTAACCTCGGCATCATCAAGGTACTGGGCAAAGGCGGGAAGGAAAGGATCGTCCCTATCGGGGGCAAGGCTCTGGATGCACTGAATGCATACGCTGCGGTCAAACCGGAAGGTGATGTTGGCAGAAGGAACAGGCCCGTTTTCCTCAATAACCGGGGGAAGAGATTCAGCACCCGCGGAGTCGAGAGGGTTATCCACAAATACCTTTTGCAGTGTGGCATCCTGAAAAAGATCACGCCCCATTCCCTGCGGCATACATTTGCTACTCACCTGCTCGATGCCGGTGCAGACTTGAGATCGATACAGGAGCTCTTAGGGCACGCCAGCCTCTCTACCACCCAGAAATACACCCACGTGAGCCTGGACAAGCTGATGGAGGTGTATGACAAGGCTCATCCCAGGAGCCGGGAGATGAAGGCATAACCGTATGGAAGAAATGAGAGGAACAACCATCATCTGCGTGCGGCATAAGGGGAAGGTAGCCCTGGGCGGGGACGGGCAGGTAACCCTGGGCACGACGGTAATCAAACACGGTGCCAAGAAAATCCGCAGGCTCTATCAGGAGAAAGTCATTGCCGGCTTCTCCGGCGCAACTGCCGATGCGTTTACCCTCTTCGAAAAATTTGAGGGGAAGCTGGAGCAGTACCATGGGAACATCACCCGCGCATCGGTCGAGCTTGCCAAGGACTGGCGCACCGATAGAGTACTCCGGAGACTGGAGGCGCTCCTGATCGTGGCCGACCAGGAACATACCTTTCTCATCTCCGGGACAGGGGATGTGATTGAGCCGGACGACGAGGTAACTGCTATAGGTTCAGGTGGCCCGTATGCGCTGGCCGCTGCCCGGTCCCTGATCAGGCACTCGGATCTCGACGCCAGGACAATTGTTGAAGAATCGATGCGGATCGCTGCTGACATCTGCATCTACACAAACAACCAGATCATGATAGAGGAGCTATAGGTTGATGGCACAGTCAGACAACGAAACAGAACTGAAAATGCTCATCCCGCGGGAAATCGTATCCGAGCTGGACAAGTACATCATCGGCCAGAAGGATGCGAAGCGGGCGGTGGCTATAGCGCTCCGGAACCGGTGGAGGAGGCAGAAGGTCTCGGAAGACCTGCGGGAAGAGATTGCCCCCAAGAATATCATCATGATCGGCCCAACCGGCGTTGGAAAGACTGAGATCGCCCGCAGGCTGGCCAAACTTGCCCAGTCACCCTTTTTGAAGATCGAGGCTTCAAAGTTCACCGAAGTCGGGTATGTGGGAAGAGACGTGGAGTCCATGGTCAGAGACATTACAGAACTTGCCGTTAACATGGTGAAGGCTGAAGAAACGAAGAAGGTCCAGGCAAAAGCCCGGGAGAGCGCTGAAGAAAGAATCCTGGATCTCCTCCTGCCTCCGCTCAAACAGAGACCTGAGGAAGCGAAGGTGGGGGTAGTGTCATATGATCTTAAAGAGTCTGACGAAGAACATACCACCCGGGAGAAGCTCCGCTCTCTCCTGAAAAATCACAAGCTCGATGAACGGCTGGTTGAACTGGAAACCACTTCCCGGAACATGCCCATGGTAGAGATCTTTTCGGCAAGCGGAATGGAAGAGATGGAGATCAACCTCCGGGATATGATGGGGAACCTCTTCCCGAAGAAGAGCCGCAGGAGGAAGGTGAAGGTCAGCGAGGCCCTCGATATCCTGGCCCAGGAAGAGGCACAGAAGCTGGTCGACATGGAGAAGGTTATTGCAGAGGCTGTACGGAAGGTGGAGCAGACCGGCATCATCTTCTTGGACGAGATTGACAAGATTACCAGCAGGGAAAAGACCATGGGGCCGGACGTTTCGAGGGAAGGGGTCCAGCGCGACCTCCTCCCCATCGTGGAAGGATCAACCGTCACCACGAAGTACGGCATGGTGAAGACTGACCATGTCCTCTTTATCGGCTCCGGTGCCTTCTATTCTTCCAAGCCGTCTGACCTGATTCCTGAACTCCAGGGGCGCTTCCCCATCCGCGTAGAACTCGACTCTCTGGGGAAAGAAGAGTTCATGAGGATTCTGACCGAGCCTCAGAACGCACTGATCAAGCAGTATGTCGCCCTGATGAAGACGGAAGCGGTGACACTCGACTTTGCAGATGATGCCATTGCAGAAATCGCGGCAATCGCAGTTCAGGTGAATGAACGGACAGAAAATATCGGTGCGCGGAGGCTTCATACGGTCATGGAAAAACTCCTGGATGAGATATCATTTGATGCCCCCGGGCTTTCCGGACAAACAGTCACCATTGATGCTCAGTATGTGAGAGAAAAACTGTCAGCGATCGTTAAAGACGAGGATCTGAGCAGGTACATATTATAGAAGGGAGAAGACCTACCCGCAGGGCGGGCCTTCGGTCTATAAAACGTTTGGTCGTTCCTACGATAGAATTTACCGCAGGAGCGGCCTCCGGCCTGACGGCCTGCGGTCTTATGTAGGGTTAACCCCCGTTGTTGCCCAGGTGTAGGGGCGAGGTCACCTCGCCCTGTTGAGAAGAGAGAAGACCTACCCGCCTTCGGCGGGCCTTTGGTCTTATGCAAGAGCGACCGCAAGGTTTTACTATGGAAAAGCTGATTGAAAAAGCGAATATCCTGATGGAGGCCCTCCCGTACATCCGGCGGTTCTTTCAGAAGACCATCGTGATCAAGTACGGCGGCCATGCCATGGTGGATGAAGAGCTGAAGCACGGTTTTGTCCTGGATGTGGTCCTCCTGAGCTACATCGGCCTGAAACCGGTGATCGTTCATGGAGGAGGCCCTCAGATCGAAGGCGTCCTCAAAAAGATGGGGAAAAAATCAACCTTCGTCGACGGAATGCGGGTCACGGACAGCGAAACCATGGAGATCGTCGAGATGGTACTGGGGAGAGTGAACCAGGAGATCGTGGGACTGATCAATCAGAACGGGGGAAACGCTATCGGCCTTTCGGGAAAAGACGGGCACCTGCTCAAGGCAAAAAAGCTCCAGCAGTCGAAAAAAACCGGGGCTGTCCGTATTCCTGATATGGGGATGGTGGGAGAGGTGGAAACAGTCAATCCTGCAGCCATTGAAGTCCTGGACAGTAACCGCTTCATCCCTGTAATTTCACCGATCGGGGCAGGAGAAAAGGGACAGACCTATAACATCAATGCAGACCTGGTAGCGGGCAAGATTGCCTCTGCCCTCAAGGCTGAAAAGCTGATCCTCCTTACCGATGTCAAAGGAGTATTGAACCAGAAGGACCAGCTCCTCTCCACGCTGGAGAGCAGAACGGCTGAGCGACTGATCAAAGAAAAGGCCATACGGGGCGGCATGATTCCGAAGGTGCAGTGCTGTCTCCAGGCATTACGGGAAGGCGTAACCAAGACCCACATCATTGATGGACGGGTCAAACACGCCATCCTGCTTGAGATCTTCACCGACGGCGGCATCGGCACTCAAATCTCTCATTCCACCAGGTGATTATGGACAAAAAACGGCTGATAGAAAAAACTAACAAGTACATTTTTCCATCTTACAAGCGCTTTCCCGTGGTGATCGCAGAAGGGAAAGGCTGCACGGTATGGGATGTGAACGGCAAAGAGTACCTCGATTTTGTTTCGGGGATCGCTGTCAATAATCTCGGCCACCGGCACCCCGCGGTGCTGAAGGCCATCCGGGAACAGACGCAAAAGCTGCTCCACTGCTCCAATCTCTACTATTCCTTGCCGCAGATTGAACTTGCAGAACTCCTGATCAAGAACTCCTTTGCCAGCAGGGTCTTTTTCTGCAACAGTGGTGCAGAAGCAAACGAAGCGGCAATAAAGATCGCCCGCAAGTATGCCAAGGACCAGGGCAAGCCTGATAAATTCAAGATTATCACCATGATCAACTCTTTTCACGGAAGGACGCTCGCCACCATCACTGCAACCGGCCAGAAAATATTCCAGAAAGGGTTTGAGCCGCTCCCCCGGGGCTTCTGCTACGTACCGTTCAACAACCTCCCGGCAGTCGAGGCAGCAATCAACGATCACACCGTGGCAGTCATGGTTGAGCCCATTCAGGGTGAAGGCGGTGTAAACTGCCCATCGGATACCTACCTGAAAGGCCTCCGCAAAATCTGCGACCGCCATGACCTGCTCCTCATTTTTGACGAAGTGCAGGTCGGGATGGGAAGAACCGGCAGGCTCTTCTGCTATCAGCACTACCAGGTTGAACCTGACATCATGACCTTAGCCAAAGCACTGGGCGGGGGATTGCCGATCGGTGCCATGCTGGCAAATGAGAAGCTTAAAGATACCCTGTCACCGGGAAGCCATGCCAGCACGTTCGGCGGCAATCCTCTTGCCATGGCCGCTGGAAAGGCAGTGGTCAATACCCTCCTGCATGACGGTGTCCTGCAACACTGCCGGAAGATGGGTGAATACTTCAAGGGCAGGCTGACCGAGCTGGAGGAACAATACTCGTTCATCAAAGAGGTCAGGGGAAAAGGCCTGATCCTGGGCATGGAGCTCTCCAGCAACGGGACAGAGACCGTTAACCAGTGCATGGAGAGAGGGTTCCTCATCAACTGTACCATGGACAGAATCCTCCGCTTCATGCCGCCCCTGATCATAACGGAGAAAGCGGTGGACAGCCTGGTCAATGCACTGAGCATCATTTTTAGGAACAGAGAAAAAAAGAAATGAAAAAGGACCTTCTGAGCATCTATAACCTCAGCAGAGAGGAAATTGACTCCCTCTTTGTGCGGGCGAAAGAAATTAAGAAAAAGCAGAAAAAAGGGATAATCTACCAGCCCCTCCTCGGGAAGACCCTCGGGATGGTCTTTGAGAAGCCTTCCACCCGTACGCGCGTCTCCTTTGAGGTGGGGATGTATCAGCTCGGCGGACACGCCATCTACCTGCGCTGGAGAGATACGCAACTGGGGAGAGGGGAAACGATCGGAGATACCGCCCGGACGCTCTCCCGTTACCTTAACTGCGTCATGATCCGCACCTTCTCGCAGGAGACCATTGAAGAGCTTGCCCGCTATGCCACCATACCGGTGATCAACGGGCTGACCGATTCCTGTCATCCCTGCCAGATCCTGAGCGACGTCTTCACGATCATCGAAAAGAAAGGTACCTATCAGGGATTGAAGGTTGCCTACATCGGGGACGGCAACAACATCGCTCACTCCTGGATTGACGCTGCCCTGCGGCTGGGGTTTGACCTTACCCTTGCCTGCCCTGCTGCCCACCAGCCGGACAGGAAGGTGCTGGGCAGGGCACAACAGGAAGCCACGTCACGGATTGAGGTTACGAGCGACCCCTCGCTGGCGGCAAAGGACGCTGACGTGATCAGCACTGACACCTGGGTGAGTATGGGGCAGGAAACAGAGTACCGTCAGCGGATAAAAGTCTTCAAGGAGTTCCAGGTAAACACACACCTCCTTACCGCTGCCAAGAAGGATGTGGTGGTGATGCACTGTCTCCCGGCTCACCGGGGAGAGGAGATCACCGACGAGGTAATGGACGGTGCGCACTCCATCATTTTCGACCAGGCGGAGAACCGTCTCCACCTTCAGAAGGCCATTCTTGTTACACTCATGGAGGGTCCCGAACTATGAAATTGCTTCGCTCCGCTCGCAATGACACATTGAATGATACTCCCTATGCTCACGTCATTGCGAGGAGCTTGAGTGACGAAGCAATCCCGCTTAATAAAATCATGTCAGACGAAAAATAGGGGAATTTCATGGGTGAAAAGATAAAGAAGATAGTCCTTGCCTATTCAGGAGGGCTTGACACTTCGGTAATCCTTAAATGGCTCATTGAGACTTACCAGGCTGAAGTGATTGCCTTTGCTGCTGACCTCGGACAGGGCGAAGAACTGTCCGCCTTAGGCGGATTGCGCGAAAAGGCGCTTGCCACCGGAGCGAGCAAGGTCTACATCGAAGACCTGAAAGAGGAGTTTGTCCGTGACTTCATCTTCCCCATGCTCAGGGCAAATGCAATTTATGAGTCCTCATACCTCCTCGGCACCTCTATTGCCCGTCCCCTCATCGCCAAGGCTCAGATGGAGATTGCCGGGAAGGAAGGAGCGGATGCTGTTTCCCACGGTGCCACGGGCAAGGGCAACGACCAGGTGAGATTTGAGCTCACCTACTATACGTTCAACCCCGGCATCAAGATTATCGCTCCCTGGAGGATCTGGGAATTCCGTTCCCGCAAAGAGCTTGTCGACTATGCCCGTAAGAAAGGGATCCCTGTTCCCGTCACGGTTGAAAAACCCTACAGCAGCGATCGAAACCTCTTTCACATCAGCTTTGAAGGGGGAATCCTTGAAGACCCTTGGCTGGAGCCGAAAGAGGACATGTTTCTCCTCTCCGTTTCACCTGAGAAGGCTCCGGACAAACCATGCTACGTGGAGATTGAATATGAGGGAGGCAACCCGGTGGCGCTTAACGGAAAACGGATGTCCCCTGCTACCCTGCTCGCTGAGCTGAACAGGATTGGCGGCAAGAATGGAATCGGAAGGGTGGATGTTGTGGAGAACCGGTATGTGGGCATGAAATCACGGGGCGTGTATGAAACCCCTGGAGGCACGATCCTCCACAGTGCACACCGTGCTGTTGAATCCATCACCCTCGACCGCGAGGTGATGCACATCAAAGACACGCTCCTCCCGCGATATGCTGAACTGGTCTACTACGGCTACTGGTTCTCGCCTGAGCGGAACATGATACAGACTGCAATCGATGAAAGCCAGAAGGTGGTAAACGGCATTGCCCGTCTCAAGCTGTACAAGGGGAATTGCCTGGCCGTGGGGAGAAAGTCACCGAATTCCCTCTACCGGCCCGACTTCGCCACCTTTGAAGAGGACAGGGTATATGACCAGCGGGATGCCGAGGGATTTATCCGTTTGAATGCCCTTCGCCTGAGGATCCAATCCCTGCTCAAGGGGAGATGATGATGGACAAAAAGCTCTGGGGTGGAAGGTTTACTGAAAAAACGGCCCGGTCAGTAGAGGAATTTACTTCCTCCATTTCTTTTGATTACCGGCTCTATCATTACGATATCCAGGGGAGCATCGCCCACTGCAAGATGTTGGAGAAACAGAAAATCATCCCTGCCGACGAGGCAGAAAAGATCATCCAGGCACTCATGGAGATTGAAAAGGAGATCGAACAGAGCGAGTTCAGGTTCTCCGAAGAGCTGGAAGACATCCACATGCACATTGAAAACAGGCTCCTCGAGAAACTCGGAACCATCGGCGGCAAACTGCACACCGCCAGGAGCCGAAATGACCAGATCACCCTGGATATCAGGCTCTATTTACGGGCAGAGATTGATGCCCTCGGCGATCTCATGGACACGCTTCTCAAGAACCTGCTCACCGTAGCTGAGAACAATATCCATAGTATCATGCCTGGGTTTACACACCTGAGGCATGCCCAGCCGATACTCCTCTCCCATCACTTGATGGCCTACTGCCAGATGTTCCTGAGAGACAGGGAGAGGTTGCAGGATGCCCGGAAGAGGGTCAACGTGATGCCCCTCGGCTCCGGAGCCCTTGCCGGCACCTCCTTTCCTGTTGACCGGGACTATGTTTCCCGGCTCCTGGACTTTCCGGCGGTCAGTGAAAACAGCCTGGATACGGTAAGCGACCGGGATTTCATCATAGAGTTCCTGAGTGCAGCCGCCATCGCCATGATGCACCTGAGCCGCATGAGCGAAGACCTGATCCTCTGGTCTTCTACCGAATTTGACTATGCCGATCTTCCTGATTCGTTCTGCACCGGCAGCAGCATGATGCCCCAGAAGAAGAACCCCGATGTACTCGAGCTGATCAGGGGGAAAACAGGGAGGGTGTACGGAAACCTTCTCTCTCTCCTCACCACCATGAAGGGGCTGCCCCTCTCGTATAACCGTGACCTGCAGGAGGACAAGGAACCTCTCTTTGACTCGGTTGATACCCTCAAAGGCGCTCTCAAGGTTATGGGCGAGCTCATCCCCCAGCTGCACTTCAAGCTGGAGAACATGAAAGCATCGGCGGCAAAGGACTTTTCCACGGCAACTGACCTCACCGACTATCTTGTACGCAAGGGTCTTCCTTTCCGCCAGGCTCATGAGACCGTCGGTATGCTCGTGCGGTACTGCCTTGACAAAGGGAAATCATTCCCTGAGATTTCTCTTGAGGAATACCGCGAGATATCATCCCTTTTCCAGGAGGATGTCTTTACCGTCATCACCCTGGAGAACTCAATCAACAGCCGGAAGGCAAAAGGAGGAACAGCCCGGGAGGAAGTAGAGAGGGCAATCAGGGCCGTCAGATCGAGGATGGAGAATACGAAAGGATCCCGGTGAAGTTCAGAGAGATCCTTCTTCCCATATTCTTTTTTATCCTGCTTTCTTTTTTCTTTCCGGCTTGCGGCAAGAAGGGGCCCTTAAGAATGCCTGAGATGGTAGTACCACAGGCAGTCAGGGACCTCAAGGCCAGGGCAGAGGGAAACGCAATCATTCTGAGCTTCGGCATACCGGTAAAGAACACTTACGGCTCACCACTGACTGACCTCAGGGGGTTCAAAATTCTGAGAAGCGTGAGGAAGTTGAGCGAGGGGTGCGAGAGTTGTCCCAGAAAGTTTGTCCCCCTAACTGACATCGAATATCAGCGGGCTGCAGGTCTGTTACCGGTCAAGGGAGAGAAGAAGGAATTCAGAGATAGCAGTGTATCCCCGGGGATGGAATACCATTACAAAGTTCTATCCTTCAACGCTGACGATGAATTCAGCAAAGAATCAAACTCAGCGAAGGCATACTGGGATCTGCCACCGGCTCCTGTTCAAAGCCTTACCGTTCAGGCAGGGAACGGAATGGTGAACTTACAGTGGGAAAAGGTGAACTCCCTTGCTGACGG
This sequence comes from Pseudomonadota bacterium, assembly GCA_026388815.1. Lineage (GTDB taxonomy): Bacteria > Desulfobacterota > WTBG01 > JAPLJA01 > JAPLJA01 > JAPLJA01. The sequence goes on along the minus strand of JAPLJA010000276.1, from coordinate 4,410 downwards.
TTCTTTATGCCGGGAACCTCTCCTCTATAACTGTTACCGGACTGACGAAGGGACACAATTCCTCTTTGCGCCGGTTAATGACCAGCCGGTTGAGGCAACTGCATACCAGGTTATTGACCTTAAAAACGATCAGCAGTATACCTTCCGGGTACATGCAGCAAGAAAGGTCGGTGAAGGCTGGGTTGAGAGTGAAGGATCTCCCCCTGTCTCTGCTATCCCCGTTGATCTTGAACCGCCGTCCATCCCGCAGGGGCTTACTGCCTTCTGGATCGATGAAGGTATCAGTTTACGATGGGAGGGAAGCCCGGAGGCTGATGTGTCCGGCTATAACATCTACCGGAGAGAAGAAGGCGAGGGAGCGCTGAAAAAGCTCAACCCAGATCCCGTGAAAGGTACCATCTTCCTCGACACCGAGGCAAAAAAGGATAAGGCATACTATTATGCGATCAGCTCTGTAGACAGCTCTTCGAGGAGGAATGAAAGTTCCCCCTCTGAAGAGGTGAAGGTGATTTATCTCCCCTAACCTTTACCAACTGGAGATGTGCCATGCATGACTTTGTATATAAGAAAAATGAGCTTTACAGTGAGCAGGTGCCAATAGCTTCCATCGCCCGGGCAATAGGGACGCCCTTCTATCTCTACAGCCGGCATACGCTCGAAAACCACTACCGGGTTTTTGACTCGGCCTTTTCCTCCATACCCCACCTTACCTGTTTTTCGGTGAAGGCGAACTTCAATCTGGCGATCCTCAGAATCATGGCCCACCTGGGCGGAGGTGCAGATGTCGTGTCCGGAGGCGAACTCTACCGGGCGCTGTACGCCGGCATCAGCCCGAACAAGATTGTCTATACTGGGGTCGGGAAAAAAGGGGACGAAATCGAATACGCCCTTGAGGCAAATATCCTCATGTTCAACGTAGAGTCACCAGAGGAACTCTCTCTGATCAACCGGATCGCCGGCAGAATGAAGAAGAAGGCACGCATTGCCCTGCGGGTCAACCCGGATATCAATCCCCGGACTCACCCTTATATTGCTACCGGCTTGAGGGAGAACAAGTTCGGGATCAACATTCCTCATGCAGTAAAGGAGTACGCCCGGGCGCAGAAACTGAAGAACATCGAGATCGCCGGCATCGGCTGTCACATCGGGTCCCAGATCGTCGAGGTATCTCCTTTTCTCGAGGCATTGAAACGGGTAAAAATACTGATGGCCGAGTTGAATAAGATGAAGATAACTATCCAGTACCTCGATCTCGGCGGAGGCCTCGGCATCACCTACGATCAAGAAGAACCACCCCATCCCCGTGATTATGCGGAGAGCCTGATGAAGGAGTTAAAGGGGTTACAGGTTACCCTCATCTTAGAGCCCGGCAGGGTGATTGTGGGCAATGCAGGCATCCTGGTAACGCAGGTTCTCTATACCAAGAAGAACAACAGGAAGAACTTCGTGATCGTGGACGCAGGGATGAACGACCTTATCCGGCCCAGCCTCTACGGTGCCTACCAGAAGATTCAGCCTGTCATCAGGGCGAAGCGCAAAACGATTATAGCTGATATTGTGGGGCCGATCTGCGAGTCCGGTGACTTCCTCGCCAAAGACAGGAAAATACAGATGCTCAAGGCTCATGAGTTCATAGCTGTTATGGGAGCCGGTGCCTACGGCTTCAGCATGTCCTCAAACTACAATTCACGTCCCAGGATTGCCGAAGTGCTTGCTGACAAGAATCGATTCTCAATCATCCGGGAGAGGGAGTGTTATGATGACCTCATCCGGGGCGAACGAATGCCGGATGACCTGAAAATTTCAGAATTCGGGATCAGGAAACAGGGGCTGGGGATCTGAGGATCATGAAAAAATAAATTCGAAATACGAAGCACAAAATCCGAAACAAGCACAAATGTTCAAAATACAACAATTTAACAAAAGTTTAGAATTTTGATATTTGAGTTTTGGATTTGTTTCGAATTTCGATATTTGGATTTTGGATTTAAACACTTGCAAAATAAAGTTGAAATTATTCTGAAAGAAACATAATGCGGATTCCCTTTTATAAGATGAGTGGAAGCGGAAATGACTTCATCCTCATCGATAACCGGAACAGTGCCCTTGCCGGCATACAGCTCAATCAGTTTGCCCGGAAAATCTGCAGGAGAAATGTCTCAGTTGGTGCAGATGGCCTCATCCTGATTGAGCCCTCCGGGAAGGCAGCATTCAGATGGCAGTTCTTTAACGCTGACGGCAGTGAAGCTGAGATGTGCGGAAACGGCAGCAGGTGCGTGGCAAGGCTCGCTCATCTGCTGGGCATAGCGCCAAAAAAGCTGAGCTTTGAAACGCGGGCCGGAATTATCCGTGCCGAGGTTGAAGGAAAAAAAGTTACCATAGAACTTACCCCGCCTTCTCAGATCAGGACGGATATTGCCCTGCCTCTGGACGGTGAAAGGATTGTCGTGCACAGCATCAACACCGGCGTCCCCCATGCAGTGATATTTCATGAAGCACTGGAAGGAGTTGACGTCCGGGTCATCGGCAGGAAGGTACGCTTTCATCCCCTCTTTCAGCCATCCGGTACCAACGTGAACTGGGTAAAAGTCATCGGCAGCAACGGCATTGAGGTCAGGACTTATGAGAGAGGCGTTGAAGATGAAACCCTTGCCTGTGGTACCGGTATCGTTGCCTCAGCCTTGATTGCCTCTCTTAAAGCTCAGGTAACATCGCCGGTAAAGGTCAAAACGAGGGGAGGAGAAATCCTCACGGTCTCCTTCAAAAAGAAGGGTGATGGATTTGAAGATGTCGCCTTTGAGGGCGAAGTGAAGATCGTCTATCAGGGTGAATTGTGGGAAGAAGCGTACGAATGAATTGCGGATTGCAGAGTGCAGAATAAAGGCATACCCGCCTTCGGCGGGCCTTCGGTTTTATGCCCATATTCCAAAAGAAATAAAGGAGAAAAGATATGATTAAAGGGGCTATGGTAGCTCTGGTTACTCCTTTCAAAGGCGTAAAGGTGGATGAGGAAGGACTTCGAACATTAATCGAATTCCAGATTAAAAACGGGACTGAGGGTATCGTGCCCTGCGGTACCACGGGAGAATCAGCAACACTATCTCATGAAGAACACGAACGGGTAATTGAGATCACCATTGAGGCCGTTGCCCGGAGAGTACCGGTCATTGCCGGCACTGGTTCCAACAACACCATTGAGGCTATCCGTCTGACCAGGCACGCTGAAAAGGCAGGTGCAGACGGTGCCCTGCTCATTACCCCGTACTACAACAAGCCGACCCAGGAGGGCATGTACCAGCACTACCGGAAGGTGGCAGAGGAGACGGACATCTCCCTTGTGCTCTACAATGTACCGGGGCGGACGAGCGTTAACCTCCTGCCTGAGACCATTGGCCGTCTTGCTCAGATTAAGAATATCGTGGGGATCAAGGAGGCAAGCGGTTCCCTCCAGCAGATCAGCGACGTTATCAAGCTCTGCCCGGAAACATTTTCTGTCCTCTCCGGTGATGACTTTGTAACGTTCCCTCTCCTCGCAGTGGGAGGGAAAGGGGTGATCTCGGTAACTGCAAATGTAGTCCCCGGGGATGTGGCCAACATCTGCAAGAGCTTTGAGCGCGGAGATTATGCTGAAGCCCGGAGGCTGCACTACCAGCTCCTCCCCCTGAACAACGCCATGTTTTTTGAGACCAACCCCATACCGGTCAAGACCGCCCTCGGGCTCATGGGGAAGATTTCACCTGAACTCAGGCTGCCCCTTTCACCCATGAGTGCGGTAAACCTTGAGAAGCTCAAGAAGGTAATGCGGGAGTATGGATTGATTCGCTAAGCGTTCATTATGAGATTCCTCGCTTTGCTCGGAATGACAAAACCCCTCTTGTCATTGCGAGGCGGAGACGAATCAATCTCTTTTATGGATAATGATAATGCACAAAATAGTTCAAGGAAGTAAAAGAAAGGAGAAAAAGATGTTGAAAAGATTGTTGGTTATTGTTGTTGCTTTCCTGTTCTCATTTGGCTACCTCGCTGCAGTCACAGCAGAAGAGGCAAAGAAAGAGCCTGAAAAGGCTTCAGCTCCGGCGAAAGCAGAAAAATCCAAGAAGGGAAAAGGTGAGAAAGCCAAAGATGCGGTAGTAGCAACCATAGGGACAAAACAAATCACTATGAAAGAGCTCAATGATAAGCTTGAGCAGATCCCTCCCCAGTACCGGATGACCTTTAAGGGTGAGGACAAAAAGAAACTTCTGGAGAATATCATCGACCGGTATCTGTTGACTCAGGAAGCCAAGAGGGTAAAGATTGATAAGACACCCGAGGTTGAACAGAAGGTGGAAGACCTGGCCAGCAATATCCTGATTCAGGAACTGATCAACCGGGAGATAAACCAGAAAATCGTCATAACCGACGAAGAGG
>JAPLJA010000058.1 GCA_026388815.1 Pseudomonadota bacterium | reverse complement strand
TTCGCCAGGTAGGTCAGGTGCGACAGCAATTCCGTACCGACTCCTTTCTTCTGATATTCATCCTGGACGACGATTGCCACTTCAGCTGCATGGGTGCCTTCCTGGATGCCATACTGACAGATGCCGATAACCATTTCCTTTTCGTCCTTTTGTACCGTGGCAAGGATAATCATTTCCCGGGTGTAATCAATCACTGCATACTTCTGTAATCGCTCATGAGGCATGTCCTTCCGGCTTGAGATAAACCGCTGATAGGTGCTCTTATCTGAAAGGGAGTAGAAAAAGTCCTTCAATAAGGGCTCATCACTTATCTTTACCGGCCGTATAAAGATACTCAGCCCTGTCCGGGTGGTCCGGTACGTCTCCAGCTCTTCCGGATACTCGCCCTTCTCTCCGGCTATAAAGGCCTGATCTTTATAGATGAGGCTCTGTCTCTTTGCCTCTTCAATCAGCCAGGGACGGAATTTGGGATGGGCGATGGTTATTAAATCCATGGCCCGTTCCCGTATGTTCTTTCCATGGAGATACGCTATGCCGTATTCGGTTACCACATAGTGCACATCACCCCGGGTTAACGTTACACCCGCACCTTCCTTCAGGGTCGGCACGATCCGGGAGATGGTACCGCCCTCGGCTGTCGATTGAAGGCACAGGATGGTCTTGCCTCCCTCCGACAGAAGGGCACCCCGCATGAAGTCTGCATGTCCCCCGACCCCGCTGTAGAACGTCTTCCCGATAGAATCTGACGTTGCCTGTCCGGTGAGGTCAATCTCCAGTGCGCTGTTGATTGCCGTCATATTCCTGTTTCTGGCTATGATCAGGGGATTATTGGTATAGTCAACCGGCTTAAACTCGATGGCTGGATTGTCATGGAGGAATTCGTATGTTTCCCTCTTCCCGAGGCAGAACGAGGCTACTGCTTTTCCCCGGTCAATCACTTTCCGTGAATTATCAATAACACCCTTCTTCATGAGGTCTGCAATTCCATCACTTAAGAGTTCTGAATGGAAACCGAGATGTCTCTTGTCAGTAAGATTTACCATGATGGCATTGGGCAAGCTCCCATATCCAACCTGGATGGTGTCTCCATTCTGGACAATCCGTGCAACATACTTTCCGATCCGCTGGGCAATCTCATCTGATACGCTTGCTTCATATTCTAATAAGGGCTCATCGTAAGGAATAACGAAAGCCACATCCTCAATGTGCATAAAGGTATCGCCATGAACTCTCGGCATATTGGCGTTCACCTGGACGATAACCAGCGAGGCGGCCTCCGCTGCTGCTTTCACAATATCAACACTGATACCCAGGCTCATAAAACCATGTTCATCAGGCGGAGAACACTGGATCAGTGCCACATCAATGGGTATGCGTCTGCTGCGGAACAGGTGGGGAACCGCCGAGAAAAATATCGGGCTGTAATCTGCCATTCCCCGGTTAACGGCATCCCGGGTATTATTCCCGATGAAGAAAGAGTTGTGCCGAAAGTTGTGCTTGAATTCCTCTCCGGTATACGGAGAAACCCCGAGGGTCCACACCTGGAGCACTTCGGCATCGAAAAAGGCCTTGGGGTGGGATTGAACGTAATTGATGAGGGCGCGGACAAGGTATTGCGGTTCGCCACAGCCCGTCCCAATAAAAATCCTGTCACCGGGATGGATATTACTGAATATCCTCTCCTCTGAGACAAATTTTTCCGGGCACCGCTTCTTCATTTTAGTTAGCTTTTCTCTGGTCTCATCCAAGGCCATGATTACTACTCCTCAAAGCAGGGTTCAAGGGGTCAAGGGTTCGAGGGTTTAAGGGTTCAAGTGAAAAAGAAAGAATATTTGAGTACTCAACCCTTAAGATCCTTGATCCTTTGGATCCTTGACCACTTTTAAAATATTTCACTCGACCCCTTGAACCCTTGCCCCCTTGTAGGGGCGAACCGGCGGCTCGCCCCTACTCGGAACCATATTCCAATTCTTCCCCAGTCACCTGCAGAACCAGGAGGCCAAATGCAGCCAGCACCTCACTGGTTGTAAAGTTGCAGTGACCATACCGGGCAACAGGGATTTGGGTCACACTAATACTGCCTGAAGTACTCACTTTTTCGAAGTAGAGAACCTCGTGCCAGAAGGGAACAATCTCATCACCTGTTGTATGAAGAGTGACCAGCGGAATGGTCACATTGCCTGTTGTCTGGTATTTCGTAATCTCGGTGAGAGCGGCCGGGTCAGCGGTAAAACGTTCGACTGACCGGTTCAGGTCGAGGTTGTTCTCCGAGCCCCGATACCAGCGGCCGCGATTACTGTACGGATTGCCGTCCAGCTTATCAGCAGCATCGTTCGTAGCAAAGACGTTATACCAGAGCAGGCCGGCTGCAGACTCTGTCGCATCGTCCAGATCGTTTTGATCTATCGTAGCTTTCGATGTCTTTATGAGCTGCAGGAATGCCTCAGAGTTGTCAGCCAGTTCATCCATAATCGCAGGTACATAGGCAGATTCCCAGTCGTCAATCACTTCTTGCGGAATGCTGATTGGGCTGCCCGGGATGATACCCGGAAAAAAGTAATCGAATAAGACCCGAAAGTCACCGATGTAGTTGAGCTGTTTCTGAAAGTCACCAATCGGGCCGCAGCATGCCAGCCCGCCGCTGAACAGCTCCGGTGACTGCTCAACGAGGAGCGTGGTGACAATACCGCCCTCCGATGCCCCGGTCATGTAGGTATGGCGGGGCGCGCGACCTGCTACGGCAGGGAAAACCGAGACCAGCTCGCGAATGTCGTCAGCCCCCTCGAGGATCACCAGGCCATTGGTGCGGTAGCTGGTTGTGGCAAAGGCAAACCCGAGTTTTTGCACGAGGTCAGGCAGGTACGTACCATCAGGAAGCATCAGGTTCTGGAAATCAACTGGCTCATTATAGGCGGTGTAGCCGTGAGCCCAGACCACCAGATCGCCGTTCCAGCCTGTCGCTGGGATGCAGATACGTGATAACGCCCCGGAGGGCAGTACACCGTCCTGGCATTCACCAGGGGTAGGCAGAGAATAGCTCAGTGTCGGAGTTGCTATGTAACAGCCTATAACAATCAGCATTTCAATCAGAATAAACCGCACGATGTTTTTCATGATTATCTCCTTAAAAAAGTTTCTCCGCCAAAGGCGGACCTATTGCCTCACCCTTGAACCCTTGACCCCTTGAACCCTTTGACCCTTTCATATCATTTACCGTCCATACATTCCGGTTATTGATGCTGAGCCTGTTACCTTGCCCTCAAGGGCTTTTTTGAATTGTGAGAGGGAAGCATTTGCTCCCAGACCGAGTCTTTCCACAGAGAGCGCATAGACTGTAACCACATAGGGATGGTTACCCGTGCCTTTAGGCGGCTGTGGTCCGCCGTAGCCGATCTCTCCGAAAGAGCTCACCAGTTCTTTAGAACCAGCCGGCATCCTGCTTCTGGAAGCACCTTCCTCAAGAGAAGTCACCTGCAACGGGATATTAATCGCCAGCCAGTGAACCCAGTTCTGGGCAATGGGGTGGATATCAACCATGGAGAGAGCAAAAGATTTGGTTCCCGGGGGCACATTTTTCCAGGTAAGTGGTACTGACAGATTCTGTCCGCCAGCTCCTAACATGACGTACTGAACCGGAATTTCTCCTTTATCCTTAAATGCAGCAGATGAAACTTCCATATTTCCACCTCCTGACAGCATATTATTTTGAGCAAGCGTTAAAGAAACAACAACGATGAAGAACAAAAATGATTTATTCAAACTTTTCAAATTCATCGCCTCCTTTTGGGCGGGTTAAAACCCGCCCCTACACAGAACTCGGAACTTGAAACTGCCACCCTACAGCGTAGCCAGATAGAAATATCCGTACAGTCCCTGAAAGAAGAAGAGTACAAGTGATGTGAGGTTGATCCACTTATGGATAGGTCGGAGTTTAACTATCTTAGCAGGATCTGCAAGCATGAGGAAACCGAGTGTTCCGGCAATTATAAACAGGATCACGATGGTAATACCGATCATGAGATGTATTCCCATCTCGATGCGTATTCCCTTGCTCTCAAGAACTTCTGTAATAACAGAGCCCCCTGCCAGCCCGATGCAGGTCATGAGATAATAGACCAGTCCCACATTCCTGTGTCTGGTCAGAGTGAAACCCTTCCGGGTTATGCCCATGAAGGCGTTGTAGACACCTGTGCAAAAGGCGATGGACTGCCAGAAAGGATGGAAGTACGGCAGAACTTTCATTTCAGATTTGAGATTTCAGATTTCAGATTGAAAATCTTTTTATTCCGCACTCCGCATTCCGCATTCTGCATTTCACTTGACCCCTTGACCCCTCACGACCCTTGACCCCTTGTCCGCCGAAGGCGGATTACACGCTTGCCAGCCTCACCCCCATAGAAAATGCCACATCCAGATCAGCTTTCTTGTCCTTAACCTGGCCAATCCGTAAGTTGCTCATGCTGAAGACCTCGCCCACCTTCCTCATCTGAAAATCCCTGAAGTTGTCATCAAGGATCTTCATCACCAGGGCTGAAGATGAGGGCCAGGGATCTCCCTGGCTGATGACCATAACTACCTTCTTCCCCTTGAGTTTCGAATCCACCCAGGCATTCTTAATCTCGCCCTTTTCCCCCAGGGTAACCTGCATATTCAAAAGGGGCATCATCCGAGCTATGAAGTTGGTCATCGGCGCGGATATGGTCCTTCCGTGATTGGGGCTTCCAAAGATAAAGCCATCAGCCTTTTCCATCCTCTGGAGGATGCCCTCCATATCATCCTTGATGGGACAGGGTTTTTTGCCTTCAAGAATGGTATGCTTCCCACAGGCCGTGCAGTACTTGATATCTGCATCATAGAGGTATATCTTTTCCACCTCGACCTCTGTCTTGCTTTTTGCCCCTTCGATCACTTCATCAATCAAGAGATCGGTATTCGAATGTTTCCTCGGACTTCCCACAAATGCCATGATTTTCATGTACGCCTCCTGCTTAAATGTTAGCTTTCAGCCTTCAGCTATCAGCTTTCAGCTTAAAAAGACCGAAGGCCGCTCCTGCGGTAATCTTTTAACGCTGAGAGCTGTCCGCTGATCGCTGACAGCTTTTTATTTCTTTGGTACCTTTTTCCAGTCAGCGAGAAACCGCTCAATCCCGACATCCGTCAACGGATGCTTCACCAGTTGTTTCATAACCGAGAAGGGCATGGTGGCGATATCTGCCCCCATGAGAGCTGCATCAAGGACATGGAGGGGATTCCGTATGCTCGCCACGATCACCTCGGTAGCAAACTCATAATTATCATAGATGGTGAGGATCTGCTCCACCAGCTCCATCCCGTCGTGGGAACAATCATCCAGCCTCCCCACGAAAGGACTCACATAAAAAGCGCCGGCCTTGGCAGCAAGGAGCGCCTGGTTGGGCGAAAAGACCAGGGTCATGTTTACCTTGATCCCTTCACCGCTCAACTGCTTCGTGGCCTTGAGTCCATCCCAGGTCAAGGGAATCTTGACGACGATATTGGGATGAATTCTGGTGATCTCCCGTGCTTCCTTCACCAGTGCCGCGGATCCAGTGCTCACTGCCTCCACGCTGACGGGGCCGTTGACGATCGCGCAGATTTCGTCGATGATCTCCCGAAAGCCCTTCCCCTCCTTGGCAATAAGACTCGGATTGGTAGTCACCCCGTCAACCAGCCCGAGGCTGTTTGCCTCCTTAATCTCCTCAAGATTGGCGGTATCAATAAAAATCTTCATGGCAGCTCCTTCCTTAAATACCGTTAGTCGTAAGTGGTAAGTCGTAAGTGGATTTAAGTACCAATTGTCGATTTACGACTTACGATTTACGGTCTTTTCACCATTTACGATTCACGCCTGCGTGATGAAGCTGCTTCGGCAGCGCAAGCACGAATCACGACTCACGGTTCTTCTCCTTATACTTTTTGCGGCATTCTTCACTGCAGAAGAAGTACCACTCATTACCGATCTTTTCAGAAATCGCCTGCTTCCTGGGCAGATAAACCTGGCACACAGGGTCTTTTACCATCTCGTCGAGGATCGTTTCATCGGATTTCGCCATCCCTTCCCGATACCCCTTTTTCACCTGAGGATAGACATTCTTCATCAAGCGATAGACCAGGTAAATGAGGACCAGGATAATGATGAATTTCATAAGGCTGTCACCTTTTTTTCATCGTTTGTGCGCTCAAGGAGTTCCGTTACCGAGAGCTTGAGTTGAGGATGAATAAAATCAGGGCAGATTTCCTGTAAGGGAACGAGGACAAATCTTCGGAGGTGCAGAAAGGGATGGGGAACAGTAAGGCTGGGAGTCTCCAGTATCTCGTCATTGAAGAAGAGGATGTCAAGATCGATATTCCTCGGTCCCCATCGTTCCTCTTTCTTCTTCTCAAGCTGCTCTTCCACACTCTTCAGGTGTTGCAGGAGACCGTCCGGATCAAAGGAGGTTCTTATGGCAATCACTGCATTGACAAACCAGTCCTGCTCTTCGTTGCCCCACGGTTCGGTGCGGTACAGAGAAGACCTGCCAACCAGCTTGTTTTCCTCTGCCGCTCCAATGCGCTCTATTGCCTCACGGCAGTTTCTCACCTTATCGCCGAGGTTGGAACCGATACCGATGTAGGCGAGGTTATCGCGCTTCTTACCATCCAACCCTGCTCATCCTCTCTACCGCTTCAAACAGCCTCTCCTTGCCGACGGTAAGGGCAAACCGGATATACCCTTCGCCCTGGCTGCCAAATCCATTGCCAGGGGTAGTAACAATCCCGGCTTTCGCAAGTAAGTGCACGCTAAAATCAGAGGAGGTGTATCCATGAGGAACCCTGACCCAGAGGTAGAAGGTGGCTTTCGGTTTTTCAACTTCAAGTCCCATCCTCTTCAACCCATCTACCAGGATATCTCTCCGTTCCTGGTAGGTCCTCCTCATTTCTTCAACATGGGATTGATCTCCCTGCAGGGCTTCAATACCCGCTATCTGCACTGCCTGGAACGCCCCGGAGTCAACATTGGTCTTTACCTGTCCCAGCCCGCTGACAACACTGGCATTCCCGACTGCAAAGCCGATCCTCCACCCCGTCATATTGTATGTCTTGGACAGGGAGTGGAACTCTATCGCCAGACCCTTTGCGCCGTTCACTTCGAGGATGCTCATGGGCTTATACCCATCAAAGCAGACCTCGGTGTAAGCGGCATCATGGCAGAGAATAATCTCGTACTTGCTTGCCAGCTTCACCGCCTCTTCCATACATGCCCTCTCAGCACAGGCTGACGTTGGGTTATTGGGATAATTCAGAAACATGAGCCGTGCTTTTTTCAAGGCTGATTCAGGGATGGCGGAAAAATCCGGCAGGAAGGCATTTTCCTTCCGGAGGGGCATGAAGTAAGGCTCTCCGCCGGCAAAGCGGGTTGCCACATTGTAGACCGGGTATCCCGGGTCAGGTACCAGGACGAGATCACCGGGATTGACAAAGGCAAGGGGGATGTGGGCAATCCCCTCCTTTGAGCCGATGAGGGTAACCACTTCCTGCTCGGGATCAAGCTGCACCCCAAAGCGTTTTTTATACCATCGGACGACCTCGGTCCGGAATTCGATCATCCCTTCATAGGTGGGGTAGCGGTGGTTCCGGGCCTCTGCAGCAGCCTGCTTCAATCTCTCAATGATAGGGGCAGGGGTTGGGAGGTCAGGGTCTCCGATACTGAGATTGATGATATCCATCCCTTTCCGGGCTGCCTCTTCCCTCATCTTATCGATGGCGGCAAACAGGTACGGGGGAAGATTCTTGATGCGGTTTGCCTTTACGATTTCCATACGTTACCTCTGTCTAATCCAAAGGGAGCTCCTCACAGCTCAACAATATTTTTTCGACCATTCTAAAGCTTGCTTCACTGCAAATCCGAAACTCACCGCCTGCGGCGGTTCAAACAGTCGAATTTGCGACCGTTCCGCTTCGCTAAGAATAGTGCCCGAAAAAATCTTCATTCGCGTTCGGAGCTCCCTCTTCCGTTTTTCCACGGGTTTCATTTGAGCCCGAGCACATCCAACATATCGTATAACCCTTTTTTCTGACCCACGATCCACTTCGCTGCCCGTACCGCACCCCGGGCAAAGTTCTCCCGGCTCAGGGCCCGGTGGGTAAATTCAATCGTTTCTCCAATCCCGCCAAACATTACGGTATGCTCTCCCACAATGTCACCAGCCCGAATGGTCTGGATCCCTATCTCTTCTCTTTTTCTCTCACCGATCATGCCCTTCCGCTCATACCTCGCTACTTCACCCAGGTTTCTCTTCAATGACTTTGCCACAATCTCAGCCATCTTCAAAGCGGTGCCGCTCGGCGCATCCTTCTTCATGCGGTGGTGTGCCTCAACG
>JAPLJA010000034.1 GCA_026388815.1 Pseudomonadota bacterium | reverse complement strand
GACCACCCTCCATCCCGAAGGTGCATACCTGATAGGGAAGATCCTGTTTGAGATGCTGGGGGATGCGAAGGTTGACGCAGTGGGAGGGATGACGCTCGGCGCTGACCCGATTGTGACGAGCATCGCCCTCGTGAGTTTCATAGAAGGGGAACCCATACCGGCCTTCATCATCCGCAAAGAGCCGAAGAAGCATGGGAAGGGACTCTGGATTGAAGGGAAGGGGAATCTCTCAGAGGGGAGTCCGGTAGCGATCATTGAAGACGTGGTCACTACAGGAAAGACTACGCTTCAGGCTATCTCCCGGGCACGGGAGGAAGGGCTGAAGGTCGTGAAGGTACTGGCGGTGGTTGACCGGGAAGAGGGCGGAAGAGAAGCCTTAGCTAAGGAAGGCCTTCAACTGGAAGCGATATTCAAGAGGGCAGATCTGCTCTAGGCAACAAGAATCAGGCAATAGTAGGGCGAAATCCAAATGACAAAGCCCAAATGACAAATCAAATCCAAAGTTCAAAGCTCAAATGTCAAACTTTATTTTAGATTTTGTCATTTGACATTCATTTGGAATTTGTCCGCCTAAGGCGGATTGACATTTGACATTTTCCTTGCCCCTACGACCCTTGACCCTATGACCCTTTAAGTTTATTGTGAAACGTTATACCCTCAAACCTACAGGCACTCCGTCTCAATTCGTTGTTAACTACGAACAGGAACTGAACCCTGAACAGCTCGAAGTGGTAATGGCAGGCGGCGGTCCGATCCTGGTGATTGCCGGCGCCGGAAGCGGTAAGACCAGGACTGTTACGTACCGCGTAGCCAGGCTGATCGAATCCGGCGTTGATCCATCCCATATCCTCCTGATCACGTTCACGAACCGGGCAGCAAAAGAGATGCTCCACCGGGTGGAGCTGCTCATCGGTCAGAACGTAAAGAAGGTATGGGGAGGCACCTTCCACCATGTAGGGAACCTCATTCTCCGGCACCACGCAAAGCTCCTCGGCTATGAGAGCAACTTTACCATTTTAGACCGGGAGGACTCCAAAGACCTGATCAATACCTGCGTAGCTGATCTCAAGATCAAAACCAAGGAGAGGCGGTTTCCCCAGGGTGACGTCCTGCAGGATATCATCAGCCTCTCCTTCAACACCAAGGCGAATATGGATGACATCATCCTCGATCGCTACCCTTTCTTTTACACCCTGCTTGATGAGATCATCATGGTAGCCAGGCGCTACCAGGAGCGGAAGAAGAAGCTCAACCTCATGGACTTTGATGACCTGCTGCTCAACTGGGAGAGGCTGCTCCTTACCTTCCCGGAGATTCACAGTCTCTACGGGAAGAGGTTTCAGCACATCCTGGTGGACGAGTACCAGGATACCAACAAGATTCAGGCGGACATCGTAGACCTCCTTGCTTCGCATCACCGCAACCTCATGGTGGTCGGAGATGACTCCCAGAGTATCTACTCCTTCCGGGGGGCAAACTTTGCAAACATCATTGACTTCCCCGAGCGCTATCCTGACGTAACGGTCTACAAGCTTGAGACGAACTACCGGAGTGTGCCGGAGATCCTGAGCCTCGCCAATTACAGCATCTCCTGCAATGAACGGCAGTTCCCCAAGAATCTGAAGGCAGTGCGCAGGAGCGGCGTGCAGCCGATCCTCATTCCGGTCAACGACGTGATGCAGCAGGCGAGCTTCGTTGCCCAGCGGATGCTGGAGCTGCGGGATGAGGAAGGCATGTCCCTCGATGAGATGGCTGTGCTCTACCGGGCGCACTACCACTCCATGGAACTCCAGATGGAACTCACCCGGAGGGGCATTCCCTTTGAGGTCAGGTCAGGGCTCAAGTTTTTTGAACAGGCACATATCAAGGATGTCACGGGCTACCTCAAGGTGATGGTCAACCCCAGGGACGAGCTGGCATGGAAGAGGATCCTCAGGCTGATCCCCCGGATCGGGAAGGTATCAAGCGAGAAGATCTGGGATTATATCCAGGCCCTCCCCGAACCCCTCTCATCAATCGATACACAGGCACTGGTACCATTTGCCACCAGGAACGCACAGCCGCACCTGAACAGGTTTACCCACGTTCTGAAGAAGCTCTACCGGCCTGAGCTCCAGAAGTCTCCGGCAGAGATGATCGAGCTGGTCATGGAGGAGGGGTACGAGGAGTATCTGCAGGCCAAGTATTCCAACTTCGAGGCGCGGATCGAAGACATCAAGCAGTTGAGGCAGTTTGCACTCCAGTACAGTTCAACCGAGAACTTCCTGAGCGAGCTTGCCCTCCTGAGCGGCATGGAAGCTGAAAATGCGGTGGGAGGGGGCTATGAGGATGAACGGGTCAAGCTCTCCACCGTACACCAGGCGAAAGGGCTCGAATGGAGCGTGGTATTTGTGATCTGGCTGTGCGACGGGAGGTTTCCTTCCATGCGGAGCCTCAAGACAAAAGAGGACGAGGAAGAAGAGAGAAGGCTCTTCTACGTGTCAGTGACGCGGGCGAAGGATCACCTCTACCTCTGTTACCCCATCCTCGCCTATGACTATAACCAGCCGTCCATCCTCTTGAGGCCCTCCCGGTTCATCCAGGAGATCCCGGAGAAGGCGTATGAGAAGTGGGCGGTGGAGGAAGATTGAAAGACAGGGGCGAAGGGTCGAGTAGCGAAGGGGCGTAAATGCAGGGGCGAAGGAAAAAGTGTCAAGGAGCAAAAATGGACTTAATCCTCGACCCTACGACCCTTGACCCACGTATTTCACGACCCTACGACCTAACCCTACGACCCCTGACCCTACGACCCTTTTTTAGGCAGAAAGGAGCAAGCCCATGACCGAACCCAGATTAACGGAAGAAGGCAGACTGATACTTGATAAGGTCCTTCACATCTGGCCTGGCATCATGCAGAAGTCGCGGAGAAAAAAGATCATCAACATCCTCTCCCTCATCATGAACTCAAGGGGTGTGAGCGAGGCAGGGAAAGACCTGGTCATCGAGGCAGTGAGGGTCGTGGTTCCCAAATCCTACGACCCGCTCTTCCACATGATGGAGGATATGGAGAAGTTCAAGCGCTTAGCCCTCGATCCGTTTGATGATATGGAGGCGTATAACGCACTCCCCATCCAGGTCAGGAGATGGGAGAGGGCTTCAGTTGCAAAGCCTTCCAGGTCACCAGAACAGATGAAGGTGCTTGCCTTCTGCGCCAGCCCGCGGAAAAACGGGAATACCGACCTCCTGATTGAAGAGGCTCTGAAGGGTGCACAGAGCAAGGGGGCAAAGACAGAGAAGGTCATGCTCCAGAAGATAAAAATGGGGTTCTGCATCAGTTGCAGGAGGTGTAAGGACCTTGACTACGAGGGAATGTGCACGGTCAAGGATGACATGGCTGAGATCTACCAGAAGATCGTTGATTCAGATGCCATCATCATCGGGTTCCCCATCTACACAGGGAGGGAGTGTGCCCAGCTCTCAACTTTCTTTGACCGGTGGGACTGCTTTGAGAGGTTCAAGTTCACGTCGAAATTGGAGCCGGGCAGAAGAGGGATGGTCATCGGGACCTGGGGTTATCCCTACATAGACTCCTACGACCACGTGATTGAGAACGTCATGGTCGTACTAAAGCTGCATAAGATTGAAACCGTGGAAGCCATTTCAGCCTGCGGCTTTGAAGGCATCCTCCACGGGCTGGATGAGAAGAAGAGGGGCACGATTGAGAAATTCCCCCAGGAACTGAGGAAGGCCTGCGAAGCAGGGGTGGGGCTGGTTACAGAATAACAGAAAGATGTTCGGAAGTATCGTCGGTTATTTTTTTTGTTGCGCCATTTCCTGATGCCGAACCGACTCCTCGTGGATGAGTTGATAGACCTGGTCGACAAATTCTTCTGAAAGATTTCTCTTGAGACCGGCTTTGATTCTACTCCTGACGATTTCGCCCCAGCGGTCAGGTTGATAGACGGCAACAGAATCTTGAATTTTGACAATGCCGAGTGTCCGCGAAATCTCCATGCGCTTGGCGAGCAGATCAATGATCTGTGTGTCTACTTCGTCAATTTCCTTCCGTAAATAAATGATCTTCCGGTACAACTCCTGGTTTTCGGTAAAAGGCTTTTTCAGCTTAAGGCTCTTCATGAAAGCGCCGTATTGTTCAGGAGTGATCTGCTGTTGTGCATCGCTCAGAGCAACAGCAGGATTGACATGGACTTCGATCATAAGTCCGTCATACAACAAATCCATCGCCTCCTGTGCCACCGACTGCAACAGTTCAGTCGTTCCACAGATGTGGCTCGGGTCGCATATCAAAGGCATGGCGGGAATTCTCCGTTTCAGCTCGAGGGGAAGCGCCCAGTGCGGAACGTTTCGATAGTCAGTCTTGCGGTACGATGAAAATCCCCGATGAATTGCCGCAAGTTTTGTTACTCCTGCCTGGTTGAGCCGTTCAAAGGCGCCGATCCACAGTTCGAGATCGGGATTGATTGGATTCTTGACCATTACCGGCATGTCAATCCCTCTCAGGGCGTCGGCCAGCGCCTGCATGGCAAAGGGATTAGCTGATGTTCGCGCACCGATCCAGATGATGTCTATGCCGCTTTTCAGGCATTGCTCCACGTGCTCAGGAAAAGCAACCTCCACAGCTACCGGCACCTGAATAGCCTTGCCTGCATTTTTTAGCCATCTGAGCCCTTTGTGCCCTATACCCTGAAATTGGCCTGGCCGCGTACGGGGTTTCCATATGCCGCCGCGGAGAACATGGACTGGCTGCTGTTTAAGAGATAATGCGGTTTGCAGCACCTGCTCCTCAGATTCCACGCTGCACGGTCCTGCAATGAAGAGTTTGTTCTCATACGATATGTGCCAATCAGCAAGATTCTTAATGGTGAGATCAACACCGGCTTTATTTTCCTGCTTCCTCATCTTTTTTTTCAGCCTCCTCCCCTGACTTTGTCACTGCTTTATATCTTTTATATCATATTCCCTTTGATCTTGTCCCAGGTGTTGAATGAACTTTTTCATGCCCCTTGATGAATGGTTGTAATGCTAAGTGAAGAGGAATCCTATGGTGAAATAAACTTATCCAGGCCGGCTGCATACCGTTCAGCTGACTCCAGAAATCCGTCATTGTGACTACCCCTGATTTCAAGAAATTCCTTTGGACTATTTGCGGATTCAAAGAGCAGGTGCCCCTGGCTGAAGGGTACGATCTCATCTTCAGGGCTGTGGATGATGAGAACCGGGCAGTGTACCTTCCTGATATAATTGAGAGCGTTGTAGTCAAAACGGGCTAACAGTCGGACCGGCAGGTAGGGATACAATTTTGCACCGAGATCCTTGACAGAGGTGAAGGTAGATTCCAGGATAAGAGCCTTGGCATGGTGGTCCTGTGCAAGCCACGCCGCAACAGCTCCTCCGAGAGACTCACCGTAGATAATAATTTTCTTAGGTGATATCTGTCTCTGTGAAACCAGATAATCCCATGCAGCCTCGGCATCAAAGTAGGTACCCTGCTCACTCGGTTTCCCCGCACTCTCACCATAGCCGCGGTAGTCGAAGATAAAGGTGCTGAGCCCGATCCGGTTATATATCTGTATCTTGTCAAGACGGTGGGAGATATTGCCTGCATTACCATGGCAGAAGAGGATGACGCCCCGTGATCGCTCCGCAGGGATAAACCAGCCGGAGAGTCTTAAGCCGTCTTTCGCCTCAAAGGAGACAGTCTGATAGGAAAGTCCTATTGCTCCGGGAGTTGCAGCAGGGTCGCGATAGGGGAAATAGACAAATGAAGATTGAAATACAAAAAGGATGACAGCAAAACAGATATAAAGAGAGATGGCAAAGAGTATAACAGAACTGAATATGCGCCAGACCTCCTGACCAGCGATGTCTAAGCCATCTCCTTTCTCAACCTTTTATACAAGCCTCAAAACATACTGAATTTAAAATATTTCTTTGGATGTTCTTTGATGTCCTTAGTCAATTCCTTGAGTTCACGGATTGTTTCTTTCAGCTCCCTGGCAAGCTCTTCGTCCTTGAGCAGGGCGCCTGCAACGCCTTCGCCCTTGTCTACTTTCTCCAGGATTGACGAGAGCTTCTGCGTTGCCTTGTTGAGATTG
>JAPLJA010000037.1 GCA_026388815.1 Pseudomonadota bacterium | reverse complement strand
ACTTCAGGCGCATCGGTAACCTGCTCTCCTCCCACGATACCGGCGAGCCTGTTCTTCACCTCCCGGTGATAGCTCTCCTTTTCAGCAGTAACCTCATGGTAAGGTCTGCCCTCAAGCGGTTTTAAATAATCTACTTTTGCAAGCACCTTGTCAGACATGGAGTACCCCTTTCATCTGTTCTTCTCTTTCCAGCGCTATGCTGGCGGTTCAGGCGGCAATGGATAATTAGGGTTGGAGGTCAATCTGGGATCAAGCGTTTTCTTTATCTTCAGGACAAGCTCATGATAGTTGCACATGGCCGGGCCTGTGATATACATCATAGGGCCCAGAGGCCAGGTGGGCGCCATCTTCCTCTTGATGGCTTCCGTAATGGTCTGCATGTAACTCGTGATAAATTGAGCACCGGCTTGCAGGTCGTGTTCAAAATAGATGAGGGGCTCAGTCTCGGAGATCTGGCCGAGCTGGTAGGAATTCAGCCAGTCATTGTGAGTATCATCATCCACAAAGTATCCCTTTTTCTGTCCTGCTTCGATGAGGGGCCACATGAACTCTTCGCTCATCCGGTAGCTGTGATCGATCGAATCAAACCCGAAGCCGCCGATGACGAAAAAGTCTCCTGCTATTCTGAAGAGCCGGTTGGACAGGCCGGTCCGGATCTGTTCTCCCAGGAGGTCTTCCCCGATCTTCCACAGCTCAGACCCTTCCCGCAGGTATTCACCTTTCTGCTCGGCCACAATCGCATCAAGGACCTTCTGTTCATACTCTGCCTGGCGGGGGGAAGAGAAGCCGATCAGGGTGACAGACAGGACATTTTTCCACTGCTGCTTGAACTTCGGCCAGTGTTCCCAGAAGTACTCGACTGACGGGGATGCGCCTGACAACACCATGCTTGCCGGCTCCTCATGCACAGCGGCGGCAATCTCTGCATGGCCGATTTCATACATGGCGTCAATGAGGTTTTTTCTGTCAGGAAACTTTATGAGATTCAGTCGGAAGCGGTCTTCTGGAAACTCAACAGAGAAATTGGGGTTTGAGCCCTTCACCGGGAAAACTGCCGGTCCTGGATAGGGGAAGAGCTTGACCGCCATGGTCGTTACCATGCCCAGTCCGCCGCAGTGCCCTGAGTCAGCGCGCAAAAGCCCCTTGAGGTTCAGTCCTGCGCAGTCGCCCCAGAACCAGCCGGCTTGTGGATTTCCCCGTGAGCCGATGTGCAGAAGGTCGCCCGTCGGCAGCACCCAGTCACAGGCAAGAACTCCGCGGTTATAACCGAACTTGTGGCCTGTGCCGCCCATCCCCTGGAACATGTTGTTGGCAACAACTGACACCTGGGCGCCTGCTTCAGCCACGGTAATAGTCAGCCCCTTCTTCATGGCCTCCGCCTGGAGCTGGGCATAGGTGACGTATGGCTCCACGACAGCATACATGTTCTCCTCGTCGATCTCGAGAATCCGGTCCATCCGCTTCGGGTCAATGATAATCGTGTCCGGTCGGACTGGGATTGTGGGAGGTAAGAGATTTGTTCCCACCGGGATGTAGTTGAACCTGTACCGGTTGGCAATTTTGATGATGGCCTGCACATCCTCTGTACTTCCGGGGAGCACCACGGCAGCAGGCCGGTATCTCCCCGACTGTGCGTGGGTGCTGTACAGGAGCCACATATAACTGTATGCAGACGTTATTGCCGGGTCATCGCAGACATGCTCAGACCCGAGGGCGTCTTCCAAAGCTTCATATGCGCCTTTTGGCAGACTCATAATTTAACCTCCTTTGGTTCTCTTCAGAGCAATCTCCATAAGAGCTCAAGAATCATTCCTCTATCCCTGACCACTCGCTCACCAGGTCAGTAATATCGTAGACAGCAAGAGAAGAACCAGACTGTCTGGCTGCAGCATCAAGGTTTAATTCACAGAAAGGGCAGGCGGTAACTACTGCTTCTGCTCCTGCATCCCGTGCTGCCTGGACTGCGGCCTTTCCAATCTCCTCTGCCAGGATACCACTGCCGAAGAGGCGCATACCGCCCCCTGCGCCGCAGCAGATCGTGTTCTCTCTGCTGGCAGCCCTTTCTACGAGCGTAATCCCGGGCAGGGCCTTGAGGATTTCACGGGGAGGGTCAAATACCTTCATCATCCTTCCCAGGTGGCAGGGATCATGATAGGTCACGGTCAGGGATTTCTTCTTTGTGAAGGCAAGTTTTTCTTTCTTAATCAGTTGGGAGAGGAATTCCACGAAGTGGTAAACCTCAGGTTTGAGCGGAGTCTCTCCGGCCTGGTAGTCATTTTTTAGCGTATGGTAACAGCCAGCGCAGAGGGTAACAATAGTGGAGGAACCGAGGCTGTTCAGCAGGGTAATATTCTTCTCCTTCATCTCTTGTGCAAGGTCAAGGGCGCCAACCCGCTTCTGCACACTGCCGCAGCATGGCTCGTTTTTCCCGAGAACAGCGAAGTCAACGCCTGCTTTTTGCAAAATGAGGGCGGCCTTTTGGGCTCTCGTCACAAGGGAAGGATTAGAAGGTATGGTGCAGCCGGTGAAGAGCAGCACTTCGTGAAGTTCTTTCCGGGCGTCCTTCAGGGAGAGTCCCTTTGCCCATCGCTCTTTCACTGTCCGGGGTAATCCCCAGGGGTTGGCATACTGCCGGGTTGAGTTGAACATCGTTTGATATGCCTGATCAACCAGTTCCGGATGCTCTCGTAACAGGTCTGCCCGCATGGCCTCAATGACTTGGGTAGTGTCAACGAGAGGCAATCCTGTGCTGTTGTCAATACTGCCGCACTGTATCTGGCAGTTACCGCAGAGCGTACAGGTGTAAATAATCTCTGCGAGCTCACGTGAGGGGCGTATTGCCCCTTCCAGCAATCCCTGGGCGAGAATGATCTTTCCCCGGGCAGTGGAATGTTCAAAGCCCCCGGTAGATTCCTTTACCGGGCATACATAGGGGACACGGGCAGTGAACTTGCTCCCGCAGAGGCCGCATTTTCTGCAGTTATATACAAAATGGCTGACAAGAGAGAGATCTTTCATTTCTTGCTTGCCCATCTCATTTCCTTTCCGTGCCTTTCTGCTCACTCATCCAGAGGTCAGGGTTTAAGATATGGTTCGGATCAAGCGCTGACTTGACGGTCTGGAAGAGCTGGCGGAACCCGGGCGACCAGAACCGGCCGTTTATATATGACATGACACCCTGATTGTACACGTCAATAGATCCGAGTTCGTGGGAATACTCCTGGAACTCCTGCATCGTTGTACGGACGAATGCGAGCATTTCAGGAGTTGAGGTGTTTTGAAAAAAGACATCAATCTCTCCGATGATGGTGCTCTGGTCTGATGGGGTGAAAAATTCAAAGGTTCCGTTCCACCGGAATCCTCTCCGTTCTGCCTCCTCAAGACGTTTCTGCCTCCAGGCAATTAATTTGTAATAGTTCTCGGCGAATCCTTCCCTGGGCAGGGTAAAGGGGAGCCAGCAGGCAAGGCCCAGGGCGTTAAAAAAGCTGAGCCAGTCCATCATGGTTTCGCTTTCCGAAGAGGACGAGGCTGCCATCGTAGCTGCCATGGCATCCAGTGCCGGGTTGCGCTGTCCCTCCAGCGCTTCTCCGAGTGCGTTAAAGGTATCGAGCTTTGCATCCATCTCCTGTGCTGAATGTCCCTGCATCATGCCCATGACAACGAAAGAATCACCTTCGCCAAGATCAGGCATGAAGTTTCTCATCGCTCCGGAGCCGAACACCATGATGGGATTAAAGGGATGAGGATCAACGCATGCCACGTGCCTCTTAATCACCTCCAGTACTTTTTCCAGCTTGCAGAATTCAAAAATGCTTGCCCGAATCACCTCCGGAAACCTGGTAAGTCGTACGGTCGCCTCGGTCTTAACGCCAAAGGAACCCCCGTCCCCGATAAAGAGGCCGGTAAAATCGGGGCCTCCCAGGACGCGGTTGTAGAAAAGCTTTTGGCGGACATTTGATCCAGGCCCGCCGCCGGTTTTTACCACGGTGCCGTCAGGAAGTACAACGGTCAGACTGACGATGTCTCTCCAGATGCCGCCTCCGCCTGCAGCCCCTGATATCCAACCGCCAAGGGAAACAATCTGGAGAGGTGCGAATGGGCAGAAAAGGTAGAACCCTGCCTGGCGGCAGGGGTGCTGGAGCTTCCCCATGATAATGCCGCACTGGGCAGTAACGGTCATGCTCTCGGGATTCAGTTCCAGTACTTTGTTCATCCGGGTCATATCCAGCAGGATATTTATTTTCGGGATCCCTTTCGGCTGGCCGTAGATACTCGCCCCTCCGCCCCTGATCACTACCGGAATCCGGCGCTGGTTAGCCAGAGAGAGTATCTGTGAGACTTCCTCGGTAGATCCCGGCCGGATGATTATCCCTGCCTCTGTCCCTCCAAAGACACTGGCGTCCTGCGTATAGACGAAGGTAGCCATGGGCTCGGAGGTGATATACTTCTCTCCAACGATGTCGCGTAATTTCTGAAAAAGTTCTTTTGAGAGGCGTACTGTCATGATCAGATTTCTTAAGAGTGCATTCTGTCTACGATTTCTGAATGCCCTTTAAGAGGGTGTTGATATTAAAGGTTTCCTGGTCAATGAGATCAAAATCGATATCGGTTGAAAAATAGGTGAAAAAGACCCCCATGAAAAGCAGGTACAAAAGCCGTGCAACCTTTTTTGAATCAAGGTTTTTAAAAGTGCCGGCTGATACGCCGTCTTCAATGAGCTGGGTGAATGTTTTAACCGTGCCCTGATAAAAAACGGTCATCTCTTTTCTAATGCCGGGTTCACGTACAGCCATCGAAAGAAACTCTAAACAGAATTTAAAGAAATCCTGGTTTTCCTTGAGGATCTGCCCTGTTTTCTTGGCGAGCAGGCGGATGCGCTCTGCCGGATCATTTGCCTCTTGTATATGCGTCTTTAGCCATTCGAAGTACCTTGTCACCTTGAAGCTGTAGAGCTCTCGGAAGATCTGTTCCTTGGACCTGAAGTGGTAATAGATTCCGCCTTTACTTATCCTGCATCGCGAGGCTATGTCGTCAACAGAAGTCTTATAGTAGCCCTTTTTATTGAAGCACTGGAGAGCGGCTTCAAAAATCTTTTCCTTCCGGTTTTCAGGAGCTCTTCGGTTTCTCATGGTAAATTTAACATACTAAACTGACCAGTCGGTATACTAAATAAATCATACAAGAGAATCTGTCAATAAAAATATTTATTTGTACCATATGGGGAGCACAATTTTCTTGACAGGGTAGGTAAGGCTATGTTACATTTTTCTATGAATGAATAGCCATTCATTTTTTTTATTCCAAATGAGTGATGGAATCTGGAGGTTAAAGAAGCATGACGCAAAGTGGTAAAAATGCAGGCTGGAAAGTTACTCTTGCAGGCACGGGTATAAACCTTGCGCTCGGTGTCCTGTACACCTGGAGCGTAATCTCAAAGGCTATCCCCGCAGAATGGGGCTGGTCAGAGAGCGCACGGAGCCTTCCCTACTCCGTCGCGTGCGTTGTTTTTGCCCTGATGACTATCCCCGCAGGGTGGATGCAGGATAAGATCGGTCCGAAATGGGTAGCTTTTCTCGGTGGCATACTCTGCGGCCTTGGGCTCATGTTGGCGAGCAGAAGCACGAATGTCGGGCTCTTTGTGGTTGGTTTTGGCATCCTTGCAGGTTCGGGGATAGGGCTGGGGTATGCTGCAGCTACGCCTCCTGCAGTTAAATGGTTCCCGCCTCAGCGCACCGGGCTAATAGCAGGGATCGTGGTTGCAGGATTCGGTCTGGCCTCGGTGTACATTTCGCCCCTTGCCAATTACCTGATTTCTACCGTGGGCGTACAGCAGTCCCTCATGATCTTTGGAGTGGCGTTCCTGATCGTGGTGACAAGCCTCTCTTTAATTCTCAAGAACCCTCCAGCAGGATATAAGCCTGGGGCGGCACCTGCCAAGATCATGACAAATGGAGGAACTGCAGCGCCTGCCGTTGTTGCAGTGAACTACTCCTGGACCGAGATGCTCAAGACACCCCAGTTTTATCTACTCTGGTTCATGTATGCCTTTGCAGCCGGTGCAGGTCTTATGATCATAGCCAAGCTGGCAAAGATCGTTGATGTCCAGGCAGGGGTGAAAGCGGGCTTTGCCTTTGTTGCCCTCCTTGCCCTAGGCAATGCAGGCGGACGTGTTATCGCAGGGTTTTTCTCTGACAAGATCGGCCGGACCCGGACCATGCTCATGGTATTTCTCTTTCAGGCAGTGCTCATATTCACCCTCAGAGCCGTAACCTCTGCCGGTGCATTTACTATTATTTCAATGCTGCTCGGTTTCAACTACGGCGCCAACCTTTCCCTGTTCCCGTCCATCACGAAGGATTTCTACGGGCTGAAGAACTTTGGCGTGAACTATGGCTTTGTCTTCACAGCCTGGGGAGTAGGCGGTACGATACTGTC
>JAPLJA010000234.1 GCA_026388815.1 Pseudomonadota bacterium | reverse complement strand
ATTGGGCCGGTCCAGGATTATCATCTTTTTCCCCTGTTCAGCACATGCCTGCATACACAAAGCCATCGTCCAGATGAAGGTGTAGTACCGGGTTCCAGCATCCGGAAGATCGAAGACCAGAGTATCAAATGTCTTCAGCATTTCAGGCAGGGGTTTCCTTACCTTTCCGTAAAGGCTGTAAACGGGGAGGCCAGTCCGCTTATCTATGAACCCCTCCCACTCAAGCATGTTTGCCTGAATCTCAGCAGAGAGGCCGTGCTGAGGCCCGAATATGGCTTTGACATGGACTCCATGATTAAGAAGCAGGTCGAGAGTCGCCCCAATATGCCGGTTTACGGATGCAGAATTAACAATAACGCCGAGCTTAGCATTCGTTAGAATATTAAAACCATTTTTTTCTAAGACGTCGATACCGGTGAGGACAGACATATAAAATTAAATCCAAATTTCAATCCGCCTCAGGCGGATCAAATGCCAAATGAATGCCAAAATCCAAATACCAAAGTGAAAATCCAAATGTACAATTTTCACCATTTGACATTTGAGCTTTGACATTGGTCATTTCCGTCTATTTACCTACCATGTTCACTACATAATTTCCAGCGGATTTTCTGATTTCTGTTGACGAAAAAGAAAAGGGAATGGTATGAATAAAAATGCTGAGACGCGGAGATGGGGAGATGGGGAGAAAAATCCCCGCGTCACCGCGTCATGCCATCACCATGTCACAAAACCCTAATTTGTATCAGGAAGGAAATACATGGCAGACGTTCATCCATTCAGGGGCATACAGTATAATCCATCAAAGATTAAGGAATTTAGGGAGGTGGTTGCTCCACCTTACGACATCATTTCGCCAGCAGAGCAGGAAAACTACTACGCAAAAGGCCCGTATAATATAATCCGTCTGATCCTGGGCAAAAAGTTTCCCACCGATACTGATACTGACAACCGCTATACCCGGGCTGAACGTTTTTTTGAGGAGTGGCAGGAAACCCAGGTTCTGACCAAGGATAAGGAGCCGTCACTCTATTTCTACTCTCAGGAGTTTTCCGTGCAGGGGAGAAGGTTTGTACGGGAAGGGTTTTTTGCCCTGGTTAGACTGGAAGAATATGATAGAGGGGTAATCATTCCCCATGAGAGGACACTCTCCGGTCCCAAGGCTGACCGCCTGAAACTGATGCGATCATGCCAGGCAAATTTCAGCCCAGTCTTTATGCTCTATGCAGATAACAGCAACGACGTCATGAATCGATTGAAATCAGGAATTACTGTCAAACCGTTGATTGAAGTCCGGGATAAAGATGGTGTCCTCCATCAGTTCTGGAGAGTTAAAGAGCAGAAGATTCTCTCGGGAGTAGAAGCAAGATTTAAAAAAGAACCTCTCTTTATTGCTGACGGGCATCACCGCTATGAGACTGCCCTCAACTATCGCAATGAGCAGAGACAAAAGAAAGCCGGTTATACCAGTAAGGAGAGTTTTAATTACATGATGACGTATCTTACCCCCATAGAAGGGAAAGGGCTGGTCATCCTTCCCTACCACCGGGTTCTACACAGTTTACCTTCGTTTGAATTTTCCTCCTTTGAAAAGAAGGTTAAAGAGGCATTCGATATTGAGACACTGACTTTTTCTCCAGAGAGCGAAAATGATGCAAGGCAAATTTTTCTGAAGCGGCTGGAGGAAGAGGGTAGGGATGGTCATGCCTATGGGCTTTGTGCTCGTGGAGTCAATGCCTACCATATCCTCACCCTTAAGCAAGGTTGCTTAAGAAGGAAGTCAGACTCATCGGCGGTGGATCACCTTGATGTAACGATCCTGGAGTCGCTCATCTTCAATCAGATACTGGGGATCACCAGTGAACGCCTGAGGGAGCAGAAGAACATTGAATACTGCCACGATAGCGAAGAGGCATTCCACCTTGTCAGGGAGAAAGGGCTGCAATTAGCTTGCCTGCTCAATCCTACGAGGATAGAGGAGGTAAAGTCAGTTGCACTCCAGGGAGAGACCATGCCTCAGAAGTCCACCTATTTCTATCCCAAACTCTTAAGCGGTCTGCTCATTAACCCTCTTGATCCTGAAGAAGAGATTGACTGAAAAAAGAGTCACTGTCAGACAGGATGAAACCTTAGATCTGCTCTTTAATGGCAGCCTGAAAATAATCCAAAAGAAGAAAGGTTACCGTTTTTCCATAGATGCCATCTTGATTGCACACTTCACGTGGAGCCATCACCGGCGGGCAGATTCGATCATCGAACTGGGCACAGGAAGCGGTGTGATACCTCTCATCCTGGCACAGAGATTTCAGGAGTCAGCAATCCTTTTTATCCCGCCACGGCGGGCAGAATAAACCCGGGATCAGAACGGGCTATTGCCCGTCATGAACTGGCTGGCTCCCTCGAGGATATTGTAAAAATATCATCATATCTCCTCAAGCCCAAGGGAAGGTTTATCATGATCTATCCCGCTTTCCGTTTGATTGATCTCATAGAGCAGTTGCGAGAAAACGGCCTGGAGCCAAAGCTGATGAGAATTGTTTTTTCAAAAGTGAATTCTGAGGGGAAGCTGGTTCTTGTAAGCTGCAGCAAGGGTGGGAGATCAGCACTCAAGGTGCTCAGTCCCCTTTTCATCTATCAGGACAAGGGTGAGTATTCACATGAGGTGCAGGAGATTTATCGGTGGGTGGGTTCACCGCCCCCTGGAGGAGCGAATCCTCTTCTTCTGGGTGATTAAAATCCGTTTTAGGATAGATTTAAGCTCCGGGTCTTTTAATGCCTTCAGCGTGCTTTCCACTTCACTCAGCTCTTTTTTGGGAAGCGATGTTTCATGCCATTCCTGTGAGAATGGAGTGGCATGCGCATCCTTGTTTGCCTGTATTATACCCAGCTGGAAAAAGAGGTCATCGATGAGATTCTCACCTATCCTTACATTCAGTTTTCCCCTGATCATTTCTTTCATGAACTGGAGTTCCTGAATCCAGGGCGAGCTGCTTACGGTAACGACAAGAACCCTGTTTCGTATAGATTCTGGCCTGGCTTTTTTTGCAATTGTCTCTCCGACTACCTCATCCCAGATCTCATAAACCTTGTGCGCTTTTAGGCCTGTGTCAAGATTGAACTCCCGGCAGACCCATTCAAGGAGACTGCCAACGTGGACGGGGGTATGGGATTTTCGTTCAGACATTGATGCAAAACATAAAGGGTTCGAGGATTCGAGGATTCGAGGGTTCAAGGGTAAGGTTCACTAATGACTGTCCACTAATTCTATTCTGCATTCACTTGACCCCTTGACCACTTGGCCCCTTGAACCCTTATTTTTTGAATACTGCTCCTGTCGCAGCCGAAGTTACCATCCGTGAGTAACGGACAAGGTACCCTTCTTTAACCTTTGGGGCAGGCGGCTTCCACTGTTTCCTTCTCTTTGCCAGTTCTGACTCGCTTACCTTGAGAGTAATCCTCTTTTTCGGGATATCAATTTCAATCGAATCCCCTTCCTTAACGAGTGCAATCAGTCCTCCTTCTGCTGCCTCAGGAGAGACATGACCGATTGCAGCACCTC
Source organism: Pseudomonadota bacterium (assembly GCA_026388815.1). Classification (GTDB taxonomy): domain Bacteria; phylum Desulfobacterota; class WTBG01; order JAPLJA01; family JAPLJA01; genus JAPLJA01. The sequence goes on along the minus strand of JAPLJA010000234.1, from coordinate 4,616 downwards.
GTGTGCCTCCGCTAAATCTGCCATCAGTGATCAGGGCCACTTCTTTATCCAGACCCATCCCGACAATAGCCGAGGTTGGGGTAAGCATCTCCCTCATGCCCGGACCCCCCTTAGGGCCTTCATACCTGATCACCACGATGTCACCGGGCTTAATGCGGCTCTTCAGTATTGCTGAAACCGCCTCTTCTTCTGAGTCAAACACCCGTGCCTTCCCGGTATTTTTTAGCATTTTTTCAGATACTGCCGACTGCTTGACCACAGCACCCTGAGGAGCAAGATTCCCCTTGAGAATGGCTATTCCGCCTTCACGATGATAGGGATTGTTGGCCGGACGGATCACAGAGTTATCCAGCACCTTCACTCCTTTAATATTTTCTCCCACCCGATTTCCCGTTACGGTGAGGGGACTTACGAGGATCAACCCTTTCTTGTTGAGTTCTGCTAATATCGCCGGCACGCCTCCAGCCTCATCCAGGTTCTGGAGGTGATGAGGACCGCCAGGTCTCATGTTGCAGAGGTGAGGTGTTTTTTTGCTGATACGATCAAAGAGATCGAGGCCAAGTTTTATTCCCGCCTCATGCGCAAGAGCCGGGAGATGGAGTACGGTGTTGGTTGACCCGCCCAGTGCCATGTCAGCGGCGATCGCATTTTTAAAGGCATCAAGGGTGGCAATATCCCGTGGCCGTATGCCCTTTTTCAGGAGCTCCATAACCTTGCCCCCTGCCTCCTTTGCCAGTCTCTTTCTCCTCGCAGAAACCGCAGGGATGGTGCCGTTGCCAGGCAGGGCCAGTCCCAGTGCCTCGGAAAGGCAGTTCATGGAATTGGCAGTAAACATCCCGGCACAGGAACCACAGCCCGGGCAGGCACTGTCTTCCAGGTCAATGAGTTCCCTTACCTTCATCCTGCCAGCTTTGACCCTTCCCACAGCCTCAAACATAGTGATGAGGTCAATATTTTCCCCCTTGAACCTGCCGGCTAACATCGGTCCGCCGCTGACCACAATAGCGGGTATATTCAGGCGGAGGGCAGCCATGAGCATGCCGGGAATGATCTTGTCGCAGTTCGGTATCAGCACCAGGGCATCAAAGGGATGTGCCACAGCCATTATCTCAATCGAGTCAGCAATAAGTTCCCGGCTCGGCAGTGAATACTTCATGCCGAGGTGATTCATGGCAATCCCGTCACACACACCGATGGTCCCAAATTCAATCGGCGTTCCTCCGGCAGCATAGACGCCAGCCTTCACCGCCCTTACAATTTCGTTGAGGTGGATGTGACCGGGAATGATTTCGTTGGCTGAGTTGGCAATTCCGATGAGAGGCCGGGAAATTTCAAGGTCTGTATAACCCATTGCCTTGAAGAGCGAGCGGTGAGGTGCCCTTTCTATCCCTTTTTTCATCAGATCACTGCGCATTAAATCCTCCTTTTGAATTTCGAACTGAAGGTTCTTCGTTGCTCAGAAATCCGCCTGCGGAGGAACAATTCTTGTAAGGGTGTGATTAATCACGCCCCTACAATGCAAATTCGAAATTCACCGCCTGCGGTCCGCCTTCGGCGGATTACCGAAAAAATCTTCATTCGCACTCAGAACCCTGAATTCGACGTTTAACTTTTTATTATGGAATAACAGATTGTCTCAAGGGGTGTCAAGCTCTATTCCCCTCTTTTTAAAGAATTTTACAGACATTACTGATAGTTAAAAATGAGTTCTTAAAGTATGATATATTATTGAAGAAAAAGATGGTTGATGTTTTAGAGAAAATCAGAGAAAATAGTATAAAAAGAAATACGATATATTGCCCGGAAAGGAGATGGGAGAAGTGAGAAAAATTGAGGTATTTATTTTCAGACTCCAGCCTCAGTTACAAATTCAGAACCTCTTGGAAGAACTGGTCGAAGCTGTCATTTGTGATTTATCGCTAACGCGGGTTTTGATTACCCTTTACCTTCCGTCCTCAAATCCGATTCAGGCTGAGGCAGTAAAGAAGGATAACGGAGAGATTGTTAAAACTTTCAGGATGACAGGGAAAGAGACACCGGAAAAGATTGAAGAAGGAATGAGCACTTTTGAGATAACTGATAGAGATGTGATTCTGGGGAGAATCTATCTCTGGAGGGGTAAGGCTGAAAAACCCTGGGACTTCCTTTTCCTTGTCCCTTATCTGGAAACGGTAGAGCTGGTACTGCGTAAAGCAATGATTGAGTGGGATCACAGGGGAGCTTTGGAGAAGATAGCCAACTTGCTCGGCGAAGAAACAAAAGATCAAAGCAAGCGAGATCAGGATGAAGGAGCCACCAAAAGACTTAACGAGCAGGTAGTGAGGCTAGATGAAAGTTTACAGGAAAGCGAGAAAGAGTTTTTGAATCTTTTCAACCTCTCACGCGACAGCCTTTTCATTATTAATTCTGAAGGCTGTTACCTTGCTGTCAATAAGGCTGCCCGTGAGCTGTTAGGTTACTCGAAAGACCAAATCTTGAGCATGAATGCATTTCGTCAGAATACTGACGGGGCAGGGATCTGCTGGAAAGTGGGTTTAGGTGTAGAGAGGTGTGAAATTGTCAACCGTGAAGGGAAACCTATTACCGTTGAAGTTTCTCTTACTCCTTTCAGGTATCAGAGAAGTGACTGTTTTCTGGGAAACATGAGAGGCGTTGACAGATACGAAGAACAGCAGGAAGAGCTCATGGATAAAGAGGTGTTTTTTCCTGAAAATGGAAATGAAAAAAAGGAAGAACTGTCTCTCGACCTCTTTGATAATCTTAATGATGCAGTGGTAATCATGGATGAAGACGGGATTATCCTTTACTGTAACCGGAAGGCAGAAAGCATCTTCGGGTATGCAAGGGAAAAGATTGTCGGCAAGTCATTGACCAAGCTCATGCCTGAACGATACCGGGAATTCCATTTCAGTGCACTCAAGAAGCTGATCGCAGGCGAGAAGCCCAGAATCATTGATGAACTGCTGGAGGCTGAGGGCCTGAGAAATAACGGAGAGGAATTCCCGCTTGAATTTTCAATCTCTCCGATCCAGAAGAACGGGACAAAGCAGTTCCTTTCTATCATCCGTGATGCAAGCAATAAACAGGTTGAATAGTGGAGAGCAAGGAGAGGAGCATGGATAGCTCAGCTAGTCTGGCAAAAATACTCATTATCGATGATGAAGAGCACCTCAGGAATCTGCTTGCCGATCTCCTGGCATCAGATGGATATGAAGTAAAGACTGCTGCCGATGGAAGAGAGGGGTTAGCTTCCTTTCAGGAAGGAACGTATGATGTGGTGATTACTGACTTGGGCCTGCCCGAGATGTCCGGTCTGGAAGTGGCAGAAGAGATAAAAAAAATTGCTCCCGCCACTCCGGTTGTACTCCTCACCGGATGCAGTCTTCAGCCCGGGGATGAACAAATGAAGGATACGAAGGTTGATTTGATTATCACGAAGCCTTTCCAGCTGGCGCAGGTCCTGGACGTAGTGCACAAGGCATTGAGAATAAAGGAGGAGCACGGGCTCAGGGTTTAAAGGAATAAAAATTTTCTGGAATTATCTTCTGACCTATTATACTCTCTAAGGGAATTTTCTCCCTGAAGAGAGCGGAAAGGTTGATAAGAAAGGGATGGCACCCCACCTTTTCCCGCATTGAAGGGAGAACGGTGGGTTTTTTATTGAACAGTTTGCTGAAAAAGCAACTGTTTGTAAGGCTGATCAAAAATGTCTCCGCCTGCGGCGGACAGATGGGCGTTTTTCAGCAGCCTGATAAGAGGCAGATGAAACCATGAAAACCAAATGGATATTCCTGATACTTGTCCTGGGTATTTTAGGGGTAGTGGCACTCTTCCTCTTTAAACAGAGCGAGAAGATGAAGATGAAGAGGCTGCTGGTCTACGGAAATATTGAGGCAACCGAGGTGGATATGAGCTTCAAAATACCAGGCCGGGTGATCCACCGCTCTGTGGATGAAGGAGACTTTGTCAAAAAGGGAAGCGAGGTGGCAACTCTCGAGGATGAAGATCTGAAGCGTCAGGCAGAGGAAGCCAGAGCCAGTGTCCGGGTAGCAGAAGCGAGATTGAGAGAAGCACTGGCAGGCTCTCGTTCCCAGGAGATCAAGCAGGCATGGGCGACTGCCGAGAAGGCACGTTCAGACCGGGACCAGCTCAAGAGTGACTGGGAGAGGGCAGAAGCGCTCTTCAAGGAAGGAGTGATTCCTGTCCAGTCCAGGGAACAGGCATCGACCTCCTATCAGATGGCGCTCGCCGCGTACAAAGAGGCGATGGAACACTATGACCTGGTGAAAGAAGGACCGAGGAAGGAAGATATTGATGCACTGAAGGCATCCCTGGAACAGGCAAAAGCTCTGCTCAACTTGAGGGAGGTTCAATTAAGTTATGCTAACCTGACCTCGCCTGTTTCGGGTGTGGTGCTGGTGAAAAATATCGAGCCGGGAGAGATGGTTTCTGCCGGTACGCCGGTTGTTACGATAGCCGATCTGAACGATGTATGGCTGAAGGCATACATCTCCGAGACTGACCTGGGAAGGGTAAAGTACAACCAGAAGGTAAAGGTGAAAACGGACACCTATCCTGACAAGATCTACTGGGGAAGGATTTCCTTCATCTCATCA
>JAPLJA010000022.1 GCA_026388815.1 Pseudomonadota bacterium | reverse complement strand
CAAATTCTTAGAAATTGAGATAACCGGCAGGTGTGATTGTTATTGCAGGCACTGCTACGGGAATTTTCCAAAACCGCAGGAGCTCCCGAAAGAAAAAATAAAAGAAATCATAGGACAGCTCCCCCCTAACTATCACATCATCTTTTCCGGCGGGGAGCCCCTTCTGCATGAGGACCTGATAGAGATCGTAAGAGATGCCGAGGAGTATTTCTGGATAACGACAAATGGTCATGCCCTCAGCAGAGAAAAGCTGGATACCTTAAGCAGGTATGCAATCCTTGTTTTCGGCCTTGACGGTATTGGTTCCGTCCATGACTGGTATCGGGGCAATGAGGGCTCTTTCAGGAAGGTGATCGATGCCTTGGAGCTGACTCAGGATAGACCGGTGGAAATAATCACGACCCTGTGGAAAGGGATGCTCGGGCAGATTGACGACATCATTGAAATAGGTGCACAGTATAACGCTATCGTTCACTTCAATCCGTTAGTCCCGGTGGGCAGGGCGACAAGCCCGGAGATTCTTCTGACCAGGGAAGAAAAGGAGCGGGTATACGAAAAGATTAAAGCATTGCAGAAATCAAGAGGAATCATAACTGAGCTCTACAAAGTTACCGAGAAGGACCTTGAACACGGCATTGACCTTTATTGCAAAGACCGGTTCAGCATAGGGGTGAATGGTGATGTAAGACCCTGTGAATTTCACCAGGTGAGGAAATTCGGGAATATCTTTAAAGAAAATTTAGAAGAGATCATAAAAAGAGCGAAAGCAACTGATTACTATCAGGCACGAAAGAGCGGTTTTAAAGATCACATTAGGTTAGATGCGGAAGACCCCTTTAATTACCATACAAACATCTGTCATAAAATCCCGCTGTAATTTTCCCTCTTCACATCTCTCCCCTTAAAATTCTTATAACCTCCCTCACAACCCTCATTTTATGATAAAGTATGAACCTATGGGGTCAAACACATCAACAGGAAAGCTTTCCTCAAGGTTTCAGGAAAGCGGTCCCGCACTTATTATCCTTCTTATTGCCACCGCCTTCCGTCTGGTCTTTATCCTGAAAGGCGGCTCGTTTATAGCCACGCCGCTCTCATTCGCCTACCAGTATTTAGACCCGTTACTGCTGAAGAACGATCTTATGCGCAGCCTTCTCTATCTGCACTCGCAGCCGCCGTTTTTTAACCTCTTCCTGGGGATAGTCCTTAAGGTATCTCCCTTACCGGCAGTATCATACGACCTGCTTTTTAAGACCATGGGCATATTAATGCCTCTTCTCTTCTACGGTATTCTCATGTCCCTTGGCATAAAACGTCTCTTGGCGCTTCTGATAACCATTGCCTTCATGCTCAACCCAACGCTGATCCTCTATGAAAATCTTTTATACTACACCTTTGTCGAGGCCTTCTTTGTCCTCCTCGCCATATTCTTTCTCCTTCGCTGGGGCAGGGGCAGGAAATTCTCTGATCTCTTTCTGTTCTGGATGTCGCTTTTATGTCTTGTAATGATTCGGTCTCTGTTCCACCCGGCCTTTTTACTCGGGATGGCAGTGATTCTGACTTGGCAGATACGGCGCACTTTGAAAGAACAACGAGCCACCAGGACTTTTGCCCTTTCCTCCCTGCTCATCCTCATCCCGGTTTTCGCTCTCTGTTTGAAAAATATCTTTTTCTTCGGGGTCTTTGGAACTTCCTCGTGGGACGGCATGAGCCTCTGGACAAAGGCTAACGGGTTCAGCCCGGAAGAACTGGAAGAATTTTATTCTAAGGGCATGATAAGTTCACTGGCTGTGAAGGCTGACCTCAAGGCTTTTCAGCCGATACAGTTCTACTTTGATGCTGCTACGCTGAAAGACATGCCCTGCCATCACCCTGCAGACTGCGCCACAACGAGGAGCACCGGCTATCCGAACTTCAACCACATCGGCTATGTTGCTCTCTCAAAGCAGCTCTTAAAAGATGCGCTCCGCCTGATTGCCTACAACCCTTCCCTCTTTGCCTTTTACACCGGAGGTTCCTACTGCCTCACGCTCTGGCATTCATCTGATTCGGTCCATGCCCTTTTTGAAAAAAATATGGAAATAGTAAAAAGGCTGGAGGGAGTCTACCGGTTTTTATACTTCGGATTCATGGGGGTTGAAGACAGGAACTCTGTGAGGTTGTGGGACCGGGCAATGGTAATAACCGCTCTCTTTCTCATCGTCTATTTGAGTACGGTAATCCACCTGTTCCGGAAAGATGACCGCATTCCCCCTGCTGTGATAACGGTATGCCTGTTCTGCCTTATCATTCATTCCTACACCCTGCTTGTCTCGTCAATCATTGAATTCGGGGAAAACAACCGCTTTCGGTTCCCAGTTGATTCTGCCTTTCTGGTGCTCGCCGCTGGAAATATCATTATGTGGGGAACGTTGATACGCAGCCGGTTAAAAAATAAAGATTGCAAAGGTGGTTAATAGTGTTTGATAAATCACTGGGACAAAATCTTTTCAAGTCATTCAAGAAAATAGTAGAAGAAACACAATTAGCAGGACATCAAGAAACAAGACTTGACCCCAAATTTCCGAAGTTGCACAACTCTACCATGTTGTGATAGTAAAATGAATAGGCTTATAGAGAGTTTTTCAACAGCCTGGAAAGAATTGACCCCCTATCTTTTTGGAGGAACAGGGAACCAGTAACTTAAAGATAAAGGAAGATATCATGAAGAAAATGAGCTTATTGTTGTGGACCATCTCCCTCGCATTACTCTGTGTAAACTTCAATTATGCCTATGGTGAATATGAATCCAGCACTGCATGGGGCTCCTATGGTTCGGATGACAGCCAGTTTTCTTATCCATCTGGTGTTGCCGTGGACGACGGATACGTTTATGTGGCAGATTCGTATAATTGCAACATCCAGAAGTTTGACTCATCGGGTACCTTTGTCACTGCTTGGGGCTCCTGTGGTTCGGATGACAGCCAGTTTTCTTATCCATCTGGTGTTGCCGTGGACGCAGATGGATACGTTTATGTGGCAGATTCGTATAATTGCCGCATCCAGAAGTTTGACTCATTGGGTACCTTTGTCACTGAGTGGGGCTCCTATGGTTTAAGGAAGGGCCAGTTTTATAATCCATCTGGTGTTGCTGTGCACGACGGATACGTTTATGTGGCAGACACGTTTAATTGCCGCATCCAGAAGTTTGACTCATCGGGTACCTTTGTCACTGAGTGGGGCTTTAATGGTGGGTATCCAGGCCAGTTTTCTTATCCATCTGGTATTGCTGTGGACGAAGAGGGATATGTCTATGTGGCAGACACGGATAATTTTCGTATCCAAAAATTTGACTCATCGGGTACCTTCGTCACTGCGTGGGGCTTTTATGGTAAGTATCCAGGCGAGTTTATTACACCACTTGCTGTTGCCGTGGACGCAGATGGATACGTTTATGTGGCAGACACGTTTAATTGCCGCATCCAGAAGTTTGACTCATCGGGTACCTTCGTTAGCAAGTGGGGCTGGAGAGGTGAGCAGGAAGTACACCTGCCGGCCCCAGGTGACGTCTATTTACCGTCGATGAAAGATAATCCCCTGATGGGACCTTACCCTGCTTACAGAATTGAAAAGCTCCCCCATGCGAAAGAGGTGATACCGAAGCTCTATTTTCTCTCAGTAATGATGGATGGTTCGTGGCTCTTTGGACAGAGAGCGTTCCTCTATTTTTCCGTGGGGAAAGACGAAATCGTCATTTTCGATACCGGGGAAGACGGATATGAATATAACGGAGAGGACATAAAAAGCGCTATACAGGAAGTGAGTGATAAACCGGTCGGGGCCATATACCTGACGCACAAGCATCCCGATCATGTTGGGAACGCCATATCGCTCCAGAAGGCCCTGGAAAATCATCCTCCCATCTATATTGGTGAACCTGACTACGATTCCCTCTTTATAGAATGGATAAGATTTGGTGGGGTATCGCCATATTATTTAGAAAAGAATCTGTTAAAAATGCCTTTCAACCCAGAGGTAACTAATTCGGAAGTTTACAACCCATCCTACGCCGGCATTTTGAAGGAGGGTTGGGAATACTATCCTGCCTGCTGCCACACACCGGGGAATGTCGTCTTTTTCCATAAGGAACTCGGCGTTATCGTCATTGGCAACTGGTACCAGGATTGCTTCGAAATGTACAAGCCCATAGAGAGTTTGATCGAGATAGAGAGAATTTCAACTATGCTCTTTTCCCATCCACTCGGAGGAGGCCAGATCTGCATTGATAATGACAAACAAAAGTTCGAGAGATAAAAGGAACGATTCTATTTAAATTAACTCTTCACTTCCCAATCTTAAACAACATCTTTTCCCACTTTCTTATATCTTCTATCTTAAACCTGTAGCTCTTCTTACGATTTCGCCAGCTCCCCGTAGCACTCTCGGGCATGGTGGGGATGGCTTCGACTTCCACGGCGAGCAGGGTTATATGATGACTTCTTCAATTTATAAAAAAACAAGAGTTTGAATTATACCATAAAGTATTTACAGGGTGGTAAAACCATTTCTGCTGAATAATTTACTTGCAGCCTTGAATAAAATTGCTATAAATAAATATATTCAGTCATATATATTACCTACAAATAGGGTCAGCTTTATGAAACATAAAATCCAGATCTTGGTACTCATCTTTTTTCTTTCTCCAACAACTGCATTTTCATGCGAAGAATGGACGCCTCAGACTCCCTTTCCTCAGGGGAATACCCTTTATGACATATGGGGAAGTTCAGGCATGGATGTATTTGCAGTTGGTGCATCTGGTACCGTCATCCGCTACAACGGTACGAACTGGTCTACCATGACCAGCAATACTACAAATCAGCTCAATGGCGTCTGGGGAAGCTCGAGTACGAATGTCTTTGCCGTAGGAGCTGGCGGTAAGATCCTCCACTTCAACGGGACGAGCTGGTCTACCATGAGCGGTGGAACATTGAATACGCTCAACGGCGTCTGGGGAAGCTCGAGTACGAATATCTTTGCCGTAGGAGCTGGTGGCATGATCCTCCGCTTTAATGGGACGAACTGGTCTACCATGAGCGGTGGTACCTTGAATACGCTCAATGGCGTTTGGGGAAGCTCAAGTACAGATGTCTTTGCTGTAGGAGCTGGTGGCATGATCCTCCGCTTTAATGGGACGAACTGGTCTACCATGAGCGGTGGTACCTTGAATACGCTCTACGGCCTCTGGGGAAGCTCAAGTACGAATGTCTTTGCTGTAGGAGCTGGCGGCATGATCCTCCACTGTACAGACCTGATATTAACCTTTTCCATCTCCGGCACAGTAAGCGGTGCTGTCAAGTCTGAAGTCACCATGACGCTGTCAG
>JAPLJA010000221.1 GCA_026388815.1 Pseudomonadota bacterium | reverse complement strand
ACTCGGTTTCGGGTCTGCTATATGCTACTAAGACGCCCATTTCGGACTCGCTTTCGCTTCGGCTACACAGCTTAACTGCTTAACCTCGCAACATACAACAACTCGCCGGATCATTATGCAAAAGGCACGCCATCACACGGTGCCCGAGGTTCGAGGTTCGCAGTTAGAAGTTCGAACATCTAACCTCGAACATCCAACCTCGAGCACATCGTGCTCTGACTGTTCGTAGGCGCACGGTTTCAGGTTCTATTTCACTCCCCTCCCGGGGTGCTTTTCACCGTTCCCTCACGGTACTATCCGCTATCGGTGGCAAAGAGTATTTAGCCTTAGACGGTGGTCCGCCCAGATTCACGCAAGGTTACTCGTGTCCCGCGCTACTTGGGAAATGAACGGAAGACTAATCGCTTTCGACTACAAGGCTCTCACTTCCTGTGGCGCAACTTTCCAGATGCTTCGTCTAACGATTAGTTTTGTAACTTCCTGCATAACTCGCAGTTCTGCAGTCCACTCCCACGACACCCATACCGCAACGGCTGCGTCCTATCACACGATATGGGTTTAGGCTGTTCCGCTTTCGCTCGCCGCTACTTACGGAATCACTTCGTTTTCTTTTACTCGGGCTACTAAGATGTTTCAGTTCACCCACTTACCTCCACTTGCCTATATATTCAGCAAGCAGTGACCAGGCATTACCCCAGCCGGGTTTCCCCATTCGGAAATCGACGGATCAATTCTTGTTTCCAGATCCCCGTCGCTTATCGCAGGTAACCACGTCCTTCATCGGCTCTTTGCCCCAAGGCATCCACCATACGCCCTTTGTAGCTTGACCAAAAGATCCATTATCCACGTGCCGGCCAAAAAACAGCCGACACGCAGGCCCTCAAGGCTGTGCATGCGCATTCTCTTCACTGTGAAATTGTCAATGAACACACCGCCCCGCCGGGCTAAACCCAGCATAACATCCAGCAGTCTCGCTGCAATGCGTCAAAGACGGAAATCAGGCGCCTAACTCAGGTTTTGCGCAAAAAAGGGAAGACAGAACGCCTTCCCGCATTTTGCCTCGGTCAGTCTGTCTCAAAGCCATTATTCGGCTGTATGAGAAATCAAAACCATAACCACCTGGGTCAGCATCTCCCTGAAAACTAAACAGTGTGAGCGTGTTATGTTATGAGAATCAGACCGACCTAGGATAATCGAAGTTTGATGTTGGAGGTTCGGACTTCGAACCTCGGACCTCGAACATCGAGTATATCCTTAGAAAGGAGGTGATCCAGCCGCACCTTCCGATACGGCTACCTTGTTACGACTTCGTCCCCCTCGCTCCCCACACCTTCGGCGACTCCCTCTCTTGCGAGTTGGGCCATCGACTTCGGGTGCAGACAACTCAGGTGGCGTGACGGGCGGTGTGTACAAGGCCCGGGAACGTATTCACCGCAGTTTAGCTGACCTGCGGTTACTAGCGATTCCGACTTCATGCAGTCGAGTTGCAGACTGCAATCCGAACTGAGGACGTATTTTTGAGATTAGCTCCACCTCGCGGTCTTGCTGCCCTTTGTTAACGTCCATTGTAGCATGTGTGTAGCCCCAGGCATAAGGGCCATGCTGACTTGACGTCATCCCCACCTTCCTCCCGCTTACACGGGCAGTTTCCGAAGAGTTCCCGACTTTACGCTGGCAACATCGGATGAGGGTTGCGCTCGTTGCGGGACTTAACCCAACATCTCACGACACGAGCTGACGACAGCCATGCAACACCTGTCTTGGGGCTCCCGAAGGCACTCCCGACTTTCATCAGGATTCCCCAGATGTCAAGCCTGGGTAAGGTTCTACGGTTAGTGACGTATTAAACCACATGCTCCACCGCTTGTGCGGGCCCCCGTCAATTCCTTTGAGTTTCAACCTTGCGGTCGTACTCCCCAGGCGGGGCACTTAATGCGTTAGCTTCGGCACAGAAGGGATAAAACCTCCTACACCTAGTGCCCATAGTTTACGGCGTGGACTACCAGGGTATCTAATCCTGTTTGCTCCCCACGCTTTCGCGTCTCAGTGTCAGTATCGGGCTAGAAGGCCGCCTTCGCCACCGGTGTTCCTCCCAATATCTATGAATTTCACCTCTACACTGGGAATTCCGCCATTCCCCTCCCGTACTCAAGCTAAATAGTTTCAGATGCGCTTCCTTGGTTGAGCCAAGGGATTTCACATCTGACTTATTTAACCACCTATACGCTCTTTACGCCCAATGATTCCGAACAACGCTTGCACCCTCCGTATTACCGCGGCTGCTGGCACGGAGTTTGCCGGTGCTTCCTCTGGTGGTACCGTCAATTTTCCAATTTGTTCAATCGGAAAAAATTCTTTCCACCTAACAGAGCTTTACGACCCGAAAGCCTTCATCGCTCACACGGCGTTGCTGCGTCAGGGTTTCCCCCATTGCGCAAGATTCCCCACTGCTGCCTCCCGTAGGAGTCTGGACCGTGTTCCAGTTCCAGTGTGGCTGATCATCCTCTCAGACCAGCTAACCATCGTTGCCTTGGTAAGCCATTACCTTACCAACTAGCTAATGGTCCGCGGGCTTATCTTTAAGTGAAAGCTTAAATCAGTGGCCTTCTTTTACCGCAATAACCTGAGTCATCGTGGTCTTATTGAGTATTAGCCCCACTTTCGTAAGGTTATTCTCAACTTAAAGGTAAATTACCCACGTGTTACTCACCCGTGCGCCACTTTACTCATTCCGTTGCCGGAACTTTCTCGTACGACTTGCATGTGTTAAGCACGCCGCCAGCGTTCGTTCTGAGCCAGGATCAAACTCTTCAGTTTAACGTTTGAGCTGGTATAATTAACACCCTTTATTTTGATTTTCAAAGAGCAAAGAGACGAATAATTATATATTAAATGAAAATGTTGTCAAGGAATATTTTTACTTTTTTAAAATTAATTTTATTAGTGTAATCAAATGGTTACCGTTCAGCTTTTTTCTTTGAATATCACTCTGGTAATTTTTCTTGGACCGACCTGAACTATTACCTCGCCTTTTGCTATAATTTCAAGGTTTTCGTCCACTACCTTCTCTGAATTTATCTTTACCCCTCCCTGACGAATCAGTCTCCGTGCTTCGCTATGTGAATCTACCAGACCAGCCTGAGAAAGCAATTTACATATCCATACCCCGCCAGCCCCAGCAGGTAATGACGTTGACTGAATATCATCAGGTATTCGTTTTTCCCTGAAATAGTCATTGAACTTCTTTTCCGCATCTCCTGCCTCAGCCTCGCTGTAAAAACTCTTCACCAGTTCCCTGGCCAGGTCCCTCTTGGCGCTCATAGGATGGACCGATCCATCCTTTAATCCCTGTTTCAGCCTCCCGAATTTTTCCAGACTAATTTCACTCACCAGCTCATAATATCTGAGCATTAATTCATCGGTTACGGACATAATCTTTCCATAGATTTGATCCGGTGGCTCATCGATCCCTACATAGTTGCTGAGAGACTTGCTCATCTTGTTAACACCGTCAAGACCTTCCAGGAGAGGCATCGTTAGTATCACCTGGGGTTCCTGTCCAAAATCCCTTTGCAGTTCTCTCCCAACGAGAAGATTAAATTTCTGATCCGTACCACCCAGCTCTACATCAGCATTCAATGCAACTGAGTCATATCCCTGAATCAGGGGATACATGAACTCGTGAATGGATATCGGCTGCTGCTCATAAAACCTCTTGGAGAAATCATCCCGTTCAAGCATCCGTGCTACCGTATACTTGGCGCATAATTGAATCAGATCCGTAATCGACATCTTCTCCATCCATTCGCTGTTGAAGACCACTCTGGTCTTTTCTGGATCGAGAATTTTGAAAACCTGTCTCTGATAGGTCTGCGCGTTCGCTTTGACCTGCTCCTTGCCGAGAGGTTTCCGGACTTCGTTCCTTCCCGAGGGGTCTCCAATCATCGAAGTGAAGTCACCGATTAAAAATATTACTTCATGACCCAACTCCTGAAACTGCTTCATCTTGCGGATCAGAACAGTATGACCGAGATGAAGATCGGGGGCGGTAGGATCGAAGCCGGCCTTTATCCTGAGTGGAACTCCTTTTTCCTCTGACTTCCTCAGCTTGGCAAGGAGCTCGTCTTCCCGTAAGATCTCTACAGACCCTCTTCTTATGATCTCAAGCTGTTCCTTTGGAGGCAGCATACAACGATCTCTCAAAAACTACTTGGCGTACTCAACAGCCCTGGTCTCCCTGATCACCGTGACCTTTATCTGACCAGGATACGTGAGATTCGATTCTATCCTCTTGGCTATATCACGGGCAAGCATCAACGTATCGTCATCCGAAACTTCTTTACTCTCCACAATGATCCGTATCTCCCTGCCAGCCTGAACTGCATACGACTTGCTCACCCCCGGGAAAGAACCGGATATCTCCTCCAGGTCCTTCAAATGCTTTACATAGGTCACCATCATCTCTCTTCGGGCACCCGGTCTGGCAGCGGACAAAGCATCAGCTGCCTGGACGAGAACCGCTAATACGGTTTGAGGCTTTTCATCATCATGGTGAGCAGCAATTGCATGCACAATCTCAGCAACCTCCCCGTGCTTCCGGGCAAGATCAGCTCCAATGATTGCATGTGAACCTTCAATCTCGTGATCAATCGCTTTGCCAATATCATGAAAAAGCCCAGTCCTCTTAGCCTGTTTAACATTCAGACCAAGTTCAGACGCCATGATGCCCGTGAAGAAGGCAACCTCTAAAGAATGCTGGAGAACATTCTGATCGAAGCTGGTCCGGAACTTCAGCTTCCCCAGATACTTAATCAACTCCGGATTCACCCGGTGGACACCGACATCAAATGCTGCCTGCTCGCCTGCTTCCCGGATGGCAACCTCCATCTCCTGCTGTACCTTTTCAACAATCTCTTCAATCCGGGCCGGATGAATCCTGCCATCATTTATCAGCCGCTCAAGGGATATCCGTGCTACTTCCCGTTTTACCGGATCGAATCCGGAAAGAAGTACTGCCTCCGGGGTATCATCAATGATGATGTCTACACCTGTAGCCGCTTCAATTGCGCGGATATTTCTTCCCTCTCTTCCGATAATCCTGCCTTTCATTTCATCATTAGGAAGGTTTACTACCGACACCGTACTCTCGGCTACATAATCTGCTGCATATCTCTGGATGGCTAACGAAAGGATGTTCTTGGCCAGTTTGTCCGCTTTTTCTTTTGTCTCTTCTTCTATCTTCCGTATGCTCTTCGCAGCCTCATGTCTCGCTTCGTTTTCCATCGACTGCATGAGAAGTCTTTTGGCTTCATCAGAGGACATACCGGAGATCTTCTCCAGCATCACTTTCTGTTCCTCGAGAAGGAGGTTGTATCTCTTTTCCTTTTCGATGAGGGATTTCTCCTGATTGTCTAAAGCCTTCTCCTTTTTTGAAATGACCATTTCCTTCTGTTCAAGGAGATCCAGCTTCTTATCCTGGCTTTCTTCCTTCTGTATCAACCGCTTTTCTAAGTTATGTAACTCCCCTCTCCGCTCTCTGGTTTCTTTCTCAAAATCAGCCTTTGATCGATACAGATCATCTTTCGCCTGGAGCTTTGCTTCTTTCTTAACAGCTTCTGCCTCCTTTTTTGCAGCTTCTACGATCTTCTGGGCGAGATTTTCAGCCATCCCCACTTTTGTTTCTGCATACTTCTTCCGTAAGATGAACCCAATAAGGATTCCCAACACAAAAAGCAGGCCAGTTATCAATAAATATAGATATTTAGGTTCAATGTTCACAGTAGAACCTCACCTCCTTACCGCCTGTTACCCTGTAAAAGGAACGGCGTTTATACCAGTTTAGTTATAGCGGAATTGAATCCTGCTGTTAGATACGTGGGGTACTTTCAGGAAGGTAATGTGAAGATAACGTAAAGGATCTTATCGTTTGGTGAAGATTATGTAATCACCACGGAAACAACAATCTTTCACCCCTTTTATTCTTGATAGATGAGAATTCTTTCTGCTTTTCTCAATTCTGAATATCTACGCTCGCTCTCTCGATCCTACAGCCTGAATGTGGATTTTTAACGTTACCTTCTATAAGAACCCTTACAGGTTTGTACCACTCATCCTTCCTTCCCCAACTACTCTACAGCTTCTTTAACACTCCTCTCTTTTTATTATTTAGTCAGATCTGTGTTTTAAGAGCACTCACAACGCTCACGCAGATCTGTTATCACGGTTTTTAACTACTTTCCATTGATATTCCCATCAAGTTCTACAATCTTATGCTTCATCCGGGAAATAAATTCATCCTCCTGCCTTTTCATCTTGAGATAGTCGTCAGCAATATTGAAGGCAGTAAAAATAAGGGCGTTGATCGGGTTGTTCCCCCCCTTATCCTTCATCTCCCCTATCTTCTGGTTTACATAGTCAGCAACTTGATAGATATACGCTTCCTCCTCATCACTTCTTATCGTATAGTCTTTTCCTAAGATGTTTATCTTAACCTGCTTTTCCAATGTCAATTCATTCCATAAATTTACGTAGAAATCTCTTCCAGCCTGTTGATTAAGCTATCAAGTTTGGAACGAACCACGTCTCTCTCTTTATTTAGTTTTTCTAGTTTCTCCTGAATATCCTGATTTTCGTTTTCTTTTTGCTGCAGTTTCTTGAAAAACTCTTCTTTTTCTTTTTTTAATAATGAGAATTGTTCTATAAGACCGCTGATCTTTTCTTCCAACACCTTAAACCGGTCATTCTCCATCTACTACCCCTTGTTCACGTCATAAAAACTATTTATTTAAATTTACTTTCCAGACTTAAAAAAGTCAAGTCGTTTCTAAAAATATTTTATAACCTGTTATAATTACAACAACTTCCAGAATTTTTTCTGCACACCCTTTACCGAACGGATAATCTCCCTGACATCTACCCCTTCTCTTTTTTTATTCCCGTTCACACCTTCATATTCCATATCACCCAGCCTTTTCAGGCTTGCCTTAACCGAATCTCTTAATCCTGCCAGATGATAGCCACCCTCCAGCACCATAATAATCCTGTCCTGGCAGCACATTTTGACAATATCCATCAGGATCTCGGTCAGGAGATAAAAACCGCCAGGAGTCACGCTCATTGCTCCCAGCGGGTCCTGAAAATAGATATCAAAACCGGCAGATACCAGGACCAATTGAGGAGCAAACTCCTCCGCTATGGGGCAGAGAAGCTCTTTGAAAATCTGGATATACTCAGCATCACCCTGCCCTCCTGGCAAAGGCACGTTAACGGTAAACCCTGTCCCCTCCCCTTTTCCTATCTCGCCAATGCTTCCGCTGCCAGGATAGTAGGGGAACTGATGGGTGGAAAAATAGAGGACGTGGGGATCTTCATAAAAGGCATTCTGAGTGCCATTGCCGTGGTGCAGATCCCAATCGACAATCAGTATCTTCTCAAGGTTATATTTCTGCCGTGCATACTTTGCCGCAATAGCCACGTTATTGAATATACAGAAGCCCATGCCTCTGTTCGTTTCAGCATGGTGACCAGGGGGTCGTACCAGGGCAAAACCATTTTTGAAATCGCCCTTCATTATTCCATCAACCAAATTCAACAGACCACCAACTGCCAACCTGGCTACTTCCCACGACTCTGAAGAGGTACTGGTGTCAGGGTCCAGCATGGTATGATCCCGGCCATAGGTAGCAGCAATCTGATCCACATACCGGCTGGTGTGTACCATCTCCAGTTCTTCCCGGGTTGCTGCTCGGGGCGCAATCTCCCTAAATTTCCCTTTCATTCCGTCCTCTTCCAGCATCTCATAGATGACTTCAAGCCGGTGGTGATTTTCAGGATGATACTCACCGGTATTATGTCTCAGGTATCTCTTATCCTTCACTATGGCTGTACTCACCATGAAAAACTCCTTTTCTTAAAGTCTAACGAAGTCCAAAGAGGCTGCACATGAGGAGAACTCCACCGGTCACCACGATATAGCTGATCACATCCAGAACAAATCCGTGTCGGATCATCTGGGTTATGGGTACGCATCCTGACCCGTAGACAATCGCATTCGGAGGTGTGGATATGGGCAACATAAAGGCCATGCTGGCACCCAACGCAGATGCTATGGCTGGAGCAATTGGATTCACCCCGGCTGCCTGAGCTGAGGCGATAGCCAGAGGGCAGACCATGGTGGCGGCAGCAGTATTTGAAGTGGTCTCTGTGACTATGATACTTACAAGGGCAAAGAGGGCAGTGATCGTCCACCATGAGTTCACGCCCGTTAAACTGATCAACCCATTTCCTATGGCATAAGCAAGCTTCGTCTTGAACATAAACTCCCCCAAGGAAAGACCCCCTCCAAAGAGCAGGATAGTACCCCAGTCAATATTCACTGCCGTGCTCCACGAGATCGTAAACTGCCGTTCCTTCCAGTTCAGGGGGAGAATGAAGAGGAGGCCTGCACCCAGTAGTGCTGCAATCCCTTCAGGGAGAAGCTTTTGATAGGCAGAGTAAACGGGACTGTCGGTACCGCATATGATCGCTAAGAATCCAGGAGTAATCCACAGAGTAACCGTAAAGAGGAAGGCAAAGAGACAATTCTTTTCGCCTCTGGTCCATTTCCCCAGCTTTCTCTTCTCCTCCTCGATAAATTCTCTGCTGCTTGGTATCTCTTCGATTTCCGGGGGGCACGCCTTCTTCAGATAATAAAAGAGAACCAAAAACATGATCCCCATGATGGGCAGGGCAATCATCATCCACTGAAAGAATGGTATCTTGATATTCACAAACTTGTTGAGTTGTCCAATAGCGATAAGGTTAGGTGGTGAACCTACCGGTGTCCCTATCCCTCCGATGGAAGAGGCATAGGCAACCATGAGCATCAAAGCGGTGCCATACCTGAGGTGGTGGATATCAACCCCCTGCTGTTTACGTTGCGATACCATACCGGACAGGGTGACCAGGATACTCATCCCGATGGGGTAGAGCATGGCAGTCGTTGCCGTATTGCTCAGCCACATGGAGAGAAAACAGGTAATGGCACCGAAACCGAAAAGGATACGGCTGGCATTTGAACCGATTTTTTTAATGGACAGGATACCGTATGCAACCCGTTGATTGAGGCCATGGACAAACATCCCTTCAGCCAGGACAAAGCTGCCCAGGAAGAGCCAGATTACCGGATCTGCAAAGGGGGCAAACACCTCTCTTACACCCCCTATTCCCAGTACCACCATGAGAGTAGGACCGAGAAGTGCAGTCGCCGGAATTGGTATAGCCTCGGTAATCCAGAAGGTGAGGACTAATGCCAGGACCGCAACCAGCCTGTTTGCCTCGGGAGTTAAAGAAAATGGAGAAAAGAGAAGAAAGAAAAGAAAGAAGATTGGGCCGATAAAGAGACCTGCTGTCCTCCGTGCCTTTTCAAATTTCAGCTCCGCTTCCGTATAGGTCTCTTTGGCTTCAAAGAGGTCTTTGTATCGTTGTCCCATGATAAAGCATATAGCCAAAGTTCAAATAAATTACAAGGTTTAAAAGGCTTACGAATACAAGTATATTACAAGGGCTGGTGCAACACCTTGACGAGTGTGGAGTGCGGAGTGAGAAAGACAGGGATTAGGATTTCGGGGTTCGGGGTTCGTGATAATAATAATGATGAGTTAAGAGTTAAGGAGTGAGCCTTTGGTCTTATGTAGGGGCGCCGCTTGCTGCGCCCATCTTAAGGGCGGACCTCAGTGTCCGCCCTGATGATTTGAATAATACTATTTCTTATCCAATTCCTCCTGCAGACTTGGCGGCAGCTTAGTCAAAAGCTGCGGATATGACTCGATGATGCGCATGATATCAGCCAGGTCTTTCTGCCGTTTACTTTTCCTCCGTGTTTGATCCATGTAGGCCCACACTTTCCCTTGCAACACATCCTCCAGGTGAGCCACCCTCATCCTGTAACCGAGGACATCCTTCAGTGCTGCCCGGGGTATAAAGTCCTGGTATCGGGGATCGGTTTGAACCTGAATCCGGAGATCGGAACGAGGATCGCTTATATTCACACTATGTTCGAATTGCTCTACTTTCAATCCTCGCCCTTTCGCAGCGATGCTGGCGGCGCCCATGTCCTCAACTGCTATCACGATATCAACATCAAGACTCACGACAGGATCAACGTAAGCATTCACGGCAAGCCCCCCAATCACGCAGTACCGCGAACCCGTCTCAGCAAGAATATCAAGAATCAGCTGAACGATATCGGACTGCCCGTTTGCCACAGAATTTAAGAATTCCCTGCCTGTCATTCGATTCCCCTGTTGATACGAATATACAAAACGACTGATATTATTAGATATTATCTATCTACATCTTCAAAAAGTCACTAATAAATTTGTCCTGCACGGGCCGGTGGGTGCGACACCGAGAAAATTAGCAGGGACTCGGGATTAGGGAATGTTTAGTGGCTTGTGGCTGGTCGCTGGTGACTCGTTACAATTGAGAAAGTTGCGAAGTGCGGAGTGCGGAATGATGAGTACGGAGTTACGAAATCTTCCTTACTTCAGGAAACCGCCATCGGACAAACAGGGCGGCGCTCAGGGCAATTGCTCCGCCCAGACCGACTGCAAAAGGCGCCCCCATCTTCTGGGCAATTGCCCCAGCAATGAGGTTACCCACCGGCATCAGCCCCATGAAGACCAGTGAATACATGCTCATCATTCTTCCCCGGAGTTCGTTTGGCACCGTCGTCTGTACCAGGGTATTAGCTGTCACATTCTGGGCAATCATTCCTCCGCCTACGCCCACCAGCAGGATAATGGAAAGCCACGTCACATGAGAAAAGGAAAACGCTATCAGGAAGATGGAGTAACAGAGTGAACCGAAGAGAAAGGTCTCTCCGGGCATCATCATCCTCCGAGATGCTACGCTAAAGGCACCCAGCAAAGCACCACATCCGCTCCCTGCCATCAGGAAGCCAAGCCCCTGCGCCCCGACCTTAAGAACATCCTTGGCAAAAACCGGCATCAGCACGTTATATGACATTCCAAAGAGGCTGGAAACAGCAATCATCATGATAATTACCATGAGTACTGTATTCTGCCGGAGGTAGATCAATCCCTCTTTCACATCCTTCACCAGGGAAGTGCCTGTGCCCGGCACCGGCTTCATCTCGGTGCGGATGATACTCAGGCTGATAATCACGGCAAGAAAGCTCAGTGCGTTTATGAAGAAACACCCCGCCTCCCCTATCCAGGCAATGAGTATTCCTGCTATAGCAGGGCCAACAATCCGTGCAGCATTAAAGCTCACTGAATTCAGGGCAATGGCATTCTGCAGGTCCTCACGGCCCACCATTTCGATGGTGAAAGACTGGCGCGACGGGAGATCAAATGAATTGACTACCCCGAAAACAGTCGCGATGACCATGATATGCCAGACTTCAATAACCTTGAAGAAAGTGAGAACAGTCAGGAGTAAGGAGAGACAGAGGGAACAGGCTTGGGTAAAGATAAGGATCTTCCTCTTGTCGAACCTGTCGGCAATCACGCCCCCGGGGAGCGAAAAAAGGAAGATGGGAAGTGAGTTCATGAAACTCACCAGTCCCAGGTAGAACGGGGCATTGGTAAGGCGGAGCACAAGCCATCCCTGGGCTATGGTCTGCATCCAGATCCCGATCAGGGAGATGGTCTGTCCTGTCCAGTAAATCCTGAAGTTACGGTGCCTGAGCGCCTTGAAGGTCCTAAGGAGTGGATTCTCCTCAGGTGCAAATGTTGAGAGAGGTTCTTCTGAAATATCCATCCATATGAAAAGCGCTGCGAGCGTCTATTTCTTCGCGGCTTGAGCTTTCTCCCGGGAAAGATAACCTTCCATATCGTTAGCAATCTCTTCCATATCCAGGCTTTTGAGTCGCCCGGGAGTCGGAATACCCGTAGCAGTATCCCAGCCCCAGAAGGCATAGTACTCATCGAGCATCTTATTGAAATTGGTCCAGTCAATCACCATCCCTTTGGATGGCCCCCGTGGTATGGGCTCTTCCATGAATCGCTTGGGGAGCTTATCGTCCTTCCTCCGGTATCCTTCCCGCACCATGAAAGCCCTCATGATATTCCACTGCCGCTCTGCAGTCCTCCGGGCATCCTCCAGGGAAATGTCCATCCCTGTTACCGCATTCACTGCACGGGAACACCACTCTGAAACATCGAGAGGACCCCAGATTGCCTCAGGAAGATGGCAGACAATCATGGAATCAGTATAGATGGTGAAACGGTTTACCTTGGAGATGTATTCAGCCTTGCCCTCAAAGGTCTGCCGGGGAACCAATCCTGTTCTCTCACCTGTAGGACGGCCATCGTGGTGACTTCCCCCTCTCGGTCCGGTGGCATACCCCAGGGCAAATCCCGGTAGGCCCCTTGCAGAATGTCCTGCAAAGGTCACACCTTTATTGTGCATGGCAAAATCTTCTGAGCCTTTGCCAATCCTCTCAGACGCCCTTTTCACACCCTCTGCGAGGGTGTCCCCAATCCCTTCACGTTTCCCAATCTTATGGATCATAGCCATCAGTACATCTTCACTGCCGAATTTCAGCTCAAGTCCCTCGGTGTCCTCGAGGGTCAGGATACCCTTTTGAAAGGCTTCCATGCTGAAGGCAACCGCTATCCCTGCCTCAATGGCATCCATCCCATATTCATCACATAACCGTTCCGCTGCTGCTACCGCCTTGATGTTGTCAATCCCGCACTGCGAACCCAGGGAGAAGATATTCTCATACTCCGGCCCTTCAACCACACAGCCCTTAAACTTTCCATCCTTGATGACGACGAATTTGCCGCTCCGCACCGGGCAGGCAAAGCAGGCCTTATTTCTCACCACGATGGTTTCCTTCATGACCTCGCCGCTCAACCCCTCTGCCCTGTCGAAATACTCATCCTGCCAGTTGTAGTTGCCGAAGACTCCCAGGGCATTATTCACATTGACCAGCACCGGTGTCCCATACGTAGGGAGAATATTGGAGGTAGCCGGATGGGTCTTGAACACGGTGAGTAATTCATCGGTGAAACGGCGGAACCCTTTCAGATCAGGTACTTCAACTGAACCGGATCCCCGCACCGCAATGGCCTTCACCTTCTTTGAGCCGAGAACCGCTCCGATACCACCCCGCCCGGTAACCCTGCAACCAAATACCAAGCAGGCGAAACGGTTGAGCATCTCCCCTGCAGGTCCAATTGCCGCAGTGTGAATATCGGGGCTGCCTAGTTCCTCCTTTAAGGCCTCCTGGACCTCATAGCTCATCATTCCCCAGAGGTGGGATGCCTCGCGGATCTCAACGAGATCATCGTCGATCCAGATATAGACAGGAACCGTTGACCGTCCCTCAATGATGATCCCGTCGTAGCCTGCATACTTCAGTTCTGCACCAAGGTTACCCCCGGCAGTACCGTGGAAATATGAATTAGTCATTGGTGATTTACAGTAGCCACCTACCCTGGAGGCGGTAGGGATCAACGTTCCAGTAACAGGCCCGGTCATGATCATTACTTTATTCTCCGGGCTGAAAGGATCAATCCCGGGTTTCAACTCATCATAAAAAAGCCGTGCTCCGAAACCGGCACCGCCGAGATATTTTTCCACCCATTCCTCTTTCAGAGGTTCCTCAGTAATTTTTCCCGAACTCAGATTGATTCTCAACAGCTTTCCCATGTAACCCTTGTATCGAAACAGCTTCACGATCTTATCTCCTTAATACCTCTTGAATAAAATCATTCGAACATCTAAGTATTATATAGCATATTCTCTGCGGTTGGACAACCACCTTGTGAAACAGGCAATGGACAACAATCAATATGCAAGTTGCAAGTTTCGAAGTCTCTTATCTTGCATCATGTATCTTGCATCAATTTTACTGACCCTACGACCCTTGACCCTTCTTAACCAAGATCCCTAAACAAGGAATTTACCGCCTGCTGCTAAATCTTCCAGCGCCTTCCGGTCCAAGAGCTTAATCCGCCGCCCCTGAACCTGGATAAGCCCCTGACCGTCCATCTTGCCGAGGATACGGGAGAGGGTTTCCGGTATCGTGCCCAGCAGGCTCGCCAGTTGCACCTTGGCGATATCCAGTTCCAGTTTATCTGAGCTATGATCGCGGTCACTCAGGTAGAGGAGA
>JAPLJA010000159.1 GCA_026388815.1 Pseudomonadota bacterium | reverse complement strand
TACCTCTTCATAGGGGGTCGGCATGCCCAGGCGCGTGAGCTTCTCAGCTATGCGGGGATTCCTCTCGGCACGAAATTTCTGGAGTAGTTTGAGCTTTTCGCGGAGAGCTTCATTCTGATTATCAAAGAGGTAGCCCAGCATATGCATGGTACCTGATGGATAGTCTACGCTGATTTCCACTCCTGGTATGACGGTGAGATGTGCCTGATGTCCTTCGCCTATCGCCTCTTCATTTCCATCGATGGTATCGTGGTCAGTTATGGCAATCGCTTGAACATCCTTTTTGACCGCATACCGTACCAGTTCGGAAGGGCTTAAGATGCCGTCTGAAGCGCTCGTGTGGAGGTGGAGGTCAATGCCCATGGGTATCGCTTTACAGATACCCAAGATCTTCTAATCTCTTCTTGATCTTGGCTTCCTCTTCTTCGCTGTACACGTCCTGTTTGGGCACCGGGGGAAGGTAGCCCAGTTCTTCCAGCTTGGCGATGATCTTGTCTGCGCTCTGCTCAGGTGTTTCCTTGTCAGATTCGATCAGCACCTCGGGATTCAGCGGTTCCTCGTAGGGATCAGACACACCGGTGAAGTTAGCGATTTCACCTGCAATGGCCTGCTTGTACAGACCTTTGACATCCCTCTGAACGAGGACATCCAGAGGACATTTAACATAGACCTCAACAAAATTCTTGATCTCCTTCCGGGCGTAGTCTCTGACTTCCCGGTAAGGGGAGATAGCTGCTGCAATATTGGGGACGCCGTTCCGGGTGAGGAGGTTACAGACAAAGGCAATTCTCTTGATGTTGGTATCCCGGTCCTCCTTGCTGAATCCGAGTCCTTTGCTGAGATTTGTCCTCACGACATCACCGTCTAAGACTTCGACATTCATGATTCCTCTCTCCCGAAGCCTGTCCTGTACCAACCTCGACACGGTGGTTTTCCCTGCTCCAGAGAGGCCTGTAAACCAGATGGTAAAACCCTTTTTCTCTTTCATCTCAAACACTCTCCTTATGAAGTAATAATCTTGCCTTCCATATCTGAAGGCACGTTGACGCCCAGCCGGTGCAAGACGGTAGGGGCTATGTCGTAGATACTCAGCCCGGAAACAGATGAAGACTTTCGTGTGCTTTGATCAGTTGGGTCATAGAGGATAAAGATCCCTTTTTCAGCATGATTGGCATCATCCGGACCTGTATCATTCTCGAAGGTGTGGACGGTATTGAGGCCAATGCTTCCCACCGACCTCCAGCGCAAGTTTCCAAAGTAGACGATGAGATCCGGTGGGATTCCATTCCTCACAGGATACACATCTTCGGGTCGTAATACCCGGGTACCAATGTTTTTGCCCTGCTCATCTTTCAGTGCCTCGAGCTTCTCCTTCAGCTCCTCCCGGACCTGGTGGTATTTCTCTCTCTCAATCACCCCCTGGGGTTCTCTCCCCTTTACATTGAGGAATATGCGGGAGTAATAACCACCCTCCCCCCAAGCTACGGTATGGCGCCAGTCGATCTTCGCCTTGCCAAGCGGGACAACACCTTCTGGTTTTTCTAACAAGGTCAGATACCCTTCCCGTATCAACCACTCGTTTACACAGATCCCACCCTCCATGCGCTGTGCCCCATGGTCAGATACGATCATAACAACTGTCCGGTCATCAATCAGTGCGAGAATTTCTCCAATCTGCTGGTCCAAGTATTTGTGGTACTCAGGGATGGAATGTTCATACCGGTTGTTCGGTTCGTACTTCTTATGGAGAGGGTCACAGTACTTCCAGAACCCGTGGTATATCCGGTCAACTCCCATCTCCACCATCATGAAGAAGTCCCACTCTTTCGTCTTGATTAGATGCTTTGCCACCTTGAATCTCTTCTCGGTCATTTTATAAATCTCTTTCAGAAGCAGATCTTTATCTTCTGTTCTAAACTCATCCACATCTAACATATAGTCACCTACCACATTTTCTACCTCGTTCCGGAAATCAGGAGGGTAGGTATACTGGCTCTTGGTGTCGGGGGTTAAAAAGCAGGTAATCATATACCCATTCACGGGTTTGGGAGGATAGGTCTGAGGTATTCCTATCATTACCACCTGTTTTCCGAGATGGGAGAGAATGTCCCATACCGCATCCTCCTTTACCAGATTGCTGGTAGCAAAGGAGAGACCACCGTAAGAGTAGTCGGAGCGGTTCCTGAATCCATAGAACCCCAGCTTGCCTGGGTTCTTGCTGGTCATCATGCATGTCCAGGCTGGCACGGTGATGGGAGGGATACAGCTCTCAAGCTTTCCGTACATGCCTCTCTCCATGAGGGATTTCGTATTGGGGAGTTGATCTAACAACCGATCGAAGATCAATTCCGGCGTAGCACAATCCAGTCCGATAATGAGAACTTTTTTATTCTTAGCCATATTACCTCTGTGACCTCATTGAATTGATGAGAACTTCTGCCACCTCAGGCCGTGTAAATTCGAAAGGGGGAATTTCACCCCGTGAAAGCATTGTTCTTACTGCTGTCCCGCTCAGGGAGACATGATGGCTGGAATCGTGAGGACAGGTTTTGGTGGAGGCCATCCCGCTGCAACTCCGGCAGTAAAACGTATGATCAAAGAACATGGGTGTAATCCCGAGTTCTTCCCTGTCAAACTCATCGAAGATATAATGGGCATCGTAAGTGCCATAATAGTTTCCAACCCCTGCATGGTCACGTCCTACAATGAAGTGGGTGCACCCATAGTTCTTGCGGGCAATAGCATGGAAGATCGCCTCTCTCGGTCCGGCATACCGCATGGCCGCGGGGAAGATGGAAAGGACCGTGCGATTCTTTGGATAGTAGCTCTTGAGCAGTACTTCATAGCACTTCATCCGTACGTCGGCAGGGATATCATCACCTTTGGTTTCACCTACCAGGGGATGGATCAAAAGGCCATCCACTGTCTCCAGGGCGCACTTCTGGATATACTCATGGGCACGATGGATAGGATTCCTGGTCTGAAATGCCACAATCCTCTTCCATCCCTTCAGATTGAAAAGCACTCTCGTTTCTTTTGGATCCAGACGGAATCGTGCAAATAAGTCACTATGTTTTGGTCTCTCAAGGAGTGTGATCTTTCCTCCCAAGAGCACATCCCCTATGCCCTTGAGATACTTTACTCCTGGATGCGCCTCATCTACTGTTCTCAAGACTTGCTCTGCCTCTCTCTTCTTA
The DNA here is from genome assembly GCA_026388815.1 of Pseudomonadota bacterium. Lineage (GTDB taxonomy): Bacteria > Desulfobacterota > WTBG01 > JAPLJA01 > JAPLJA01 > JAPLJA01. The sequence continues at coordinate 14,601 of JAPLJA010000159.1, read as the reverse complement.
TCGTATTCGTATTTTTCCTGAAGGTGAAGGCATCCGAGGACATTCCCTTGCTGATCAAGCAGGGCGATATCCTCACCTTCTTTAAGCCTTTCACTTTCTTTCTTCGTTACTGAGAGAGTTACCGGTATGGTCCAGGGAGAACCATGAGCCAATCGCATGAAGTCGAGGGTATTCAGGTAATCTTCCTTCCCCATGAACCCCTCTAAAGGACTAAAGGCACCTATGGCAATCATCTCTAAGTCTGAGATCTCCCGTGGATTGAGGTGGATCTGCTCCATTCTTCCCGCTTTGCTTTTAAGGCTCTCCTTTTCACTCTCTTCAGCTATTCGGTCTACCAAAACACCACCATGAGGCTCTATCGACATCAACTTCCTCCTCTATTCTGCTGAAATAAGTAGTCTCAATAAGGCTTCAACCCGGGCCTTGTTAAAAAACAATTATTCATATTTAAACACAATTGTGCAGGAGAAATCAATGGGTTTACACTCCTCAATCAATTTTTTTACCTACCTTGAGCTTAAGCCTACTTATTTCATCATCAGAACCCCTTGGGAACAAAAAAACCATCTATTAATAATGAATTAAGGACTCTTGCTAATTGTCCGATATATTTTATAGTTTTAATGAGCATACAGACGTCGTAAGAGAAGAAATAACAAAAAGGGAAACAAATGAGATTTCCTACAAAGCTCTCAGCATTATTCTCAGGCAATTTGTTAGTTCGCAGTAACGAGCTGGAAAATGCCAACGATGCATTACAAGCTGAAATCACTCAACGCAAACAGACCGAAGAAGCCCTACGGGAGAGTGAGGAACGTTTCCGCATTGTAGCTGAAAGTGCCAGTGACTTGATTTACGAATGGGATATCCTGAATGGTCGCCTGGATTGGCTCGGCAATATTGATGAAATGCTCGGATACGCACCGGGTGAATTTCCGCAAACACTGAAGGTATGGGAAGAAATTATCTACCCTGACGACCAAGACCGAGTGATGACTGCGATAGATCGGCACTTAAAAACCAAAGAGCCCTTTTTTGAAAAATACCGTGTCCTGCGAAAGGATGGAACCATCCTCTACTGGACAGATCGTGGCAAAGCTCTTCGGGATGAGAAAGGTACTCCCTATAGGTGGATCGGTGCTATTACCAACATCACCGAACGCAAACAGACCGAAGAAGCCCTACGGGAGAATGAGGAGCATTTCCGTCTCTTAGCAGAGAGTGCAAGCGATGCCATCATTACTGTTGACAGCACGGGAAGGATAATCTTCTGGAACAAGGGGGCAGAAGACGTCTTTGGCTACACGGCTGATGAAGCATTAGGTATGCTGTTTACTATTGTGGTGCCGGAACGACTTCGCGAAAGGCATCAAAAACATATAGAAAATTTTATCTCAAGGGGAAGATCAGCTATTCTCGAAAAAGCAATCGAGGGTATTGGAGTAAGAAAAGACGGCAGAGAATTGTTTTTTGAGACCTCTAATTCACTCTGGAAGACAAAAGAAGGGGTCTTTTTAACCGCCATCATCCATGACATCACCGATCGCAAGCAGGCAGAAAACGAACTCAAAGGCACCAAGAAATTTTTAGAAAATATCTTTGAAACTACACAGGATGGCATTATGATCAGCGATTCATTAGGATATATAGTAAGAATTAACAGAGCATTAGAAGAGATGTTAGGCTTTACCCAGGAGGAACTTATAGGAAAACACACAGCAGAACTGGCACCTCAAACCGAGAAACAAAAACAAATAGGAGAGAAGTTACTTACTGACTTATTTGAAAAAGGTTTTATAAAAAATTTTGAAACTGCCTGGTTGAGAAAAGATGGGAGTCTGTGCCCAGTAGAGTTAAATATTACTATGTTGAAAGATAAAGAAGGAAATATAACGGAGGCAGTATCCGCCATAAGAGACATCACTGAGAGAAAAAAGATGGAATATCAGATCATCCGGGCTGAAAAACTGAGATCACTCGGGGAGTTATCCGGAGGCGTTGCGCATGATTTCAATAATATACTGGCCGCTATTCTGGGGAGGACTCAGTTACTGAAAAGAATTATTGAAACCACCTCCCAGGAAAAACAAATAAGAGGAGATTCAGCACATGATCTGAAGAACGGACTGGAGATCATAGAAAGAGCTGCACTCGACGGTGCTGAGACAGTCCGCCGGATCCAGGAATTCTCTCGGAAGAGAGACGAAAGTCACGGAGATATATACTCATACTCTACGGAGGTTGATGTAAATAAAGTTATCAATGATGCCTTAGAGTTCACCCAGTCAAGGTGGAAGGATACTGCTGAGTCAAAAGGGATAAAAATCGGTATTGAACGAAACCTCTCATCTGTACCCTTAATTTTGGGGAGTGCGTCAGAATTGAGGGAGGTTCTTACCAATATCCTCAACAATGCTCTTGATGCTATGCCTGAGGGCGGCGAAATAAGGATAAGCAGCTTGAGAGAGAATAACACGGTTAAAATAAAGATTGGGGATACGGGGATTGGTATACCCTCAGAAATCAAGGAGAGCATTTATGATCCCTTTTTTACCACGAAAGGTCCTCAATCTACAGGGTTAGGGATGAGTGTGTCCTATGGTATTATCAATCGCCACCAGGGTACCATCAGCGTGGATACTGCGGAAGGTAAGGGAACTACCTTTACCATAACCCTGCCTGTGCAGGTAACAAGAGATAAGAACGAGAGCAATGAAGAAAGTCAACCCGTTGTGGATATATTGAAAAAGGCAGCCATTCTGGTTATCGATGATGAAGATGCTGTTCGTACTCTCCTCTGTGACATCCTTGTTGAAAATGGTCATACGGTTGAGGTTGCCGGTAGCGGGAGTGAAGGGATAGAGTTGTTTAAGAAAAAGGATTTTGATCTGGTTTTTACAGATCTCGGAATGCCCGGCATGTCCGGCTGGCAGGTAGCGGAAGAGATAAAGAAGATAAAGAGAGAGACACCGGTTGCCTTGATTACCGGATGGAAGGTGGATCAGAAATCCGAGATGATGAAGAATGGGGTAGACTTAATTGTGAATAAACCCTTTCAACTGGATCAGGTACTCAGATTGGTACACGAGGGGATGGAAATTCGAAAAAGGCTGGGGAACAATTGAATAAAGACCTGCAAAGGGGAAGGGAGAAGATGAAACGGTCTTTTTCCTACTTCTTTAAACACTTGATAAAATCGTCAATTGGGATGGCAGCTAAGGTCATGGTCTGGAGTGTTCCTCGTGAACCGAGATTGACAGCCACTCTCGCTATAGTAAGATTATCCGGTGCCTCCAGGACGTTGACAAAATCATAACCACCCATCAGGGCATACTGGCATAGTATTTTAACCCCCATTCCCTCAACCTCTTTATTCACTTCCTTAATCCGCTCTGGTTTCTGCTTAATCGTCTTCCTCCCTTCATCAGTTAATGTTGTAAGCATTACATATACCGGCATACTTTCACCCCCTTCTCTTAAGATTTTTTCTCCCTTCCCCCATCCTCTTGATAGGGATGATTATATACCAAGATCAAGGAGGTTCAAGAAAAATTCCGAGATAGAGCCATAGATTCTTGACATAACTTGCCTTGCGATATATAAATCCCATTAAGAGAGTACGAAATCTTTGGTCTAAATCCAGATTGACATATAATATTCTACGTGTGTTAAGGAGGATAGAAAATGGCTTTTATAGGTAAAAAAATGGACCAAGAGAATCTTTAATTTATCAAAAATTGGGACCTAAGTATTTTGGTATTTCTCCTGCTGCTCTTGAGGAAGAGATTAGTCACTCTGAATATTCAGAACAAAGGGGAGAAGTTGTCCCAGTTCATATCGATGAACATGGAAGACCATATATTGAAGTTTCATCTTCTACAAAAGGTAAAACCCAACGTTTAGTGTTGGAAGAACATGATTTCATTTTAAATGGCGATATATCTACATTTAGCATTGAAGAACAAAAAATATGGAAAGCTCGTCTAAATAATTCAGGTAAATAGAAATATTTCTACATATATATTAGCATAGAAACATAATGCAAAAGGCAGCTCTTTTATTTGACATAGACAACACTTTAACACCTCCACGACAACCTTTAACCAAATTTATGAGTGATGTTCTTAGCAATATTAACATCCCGTTCCATGTTGCAGCAGGAAGTCATTTTCCATTGCTCGATGCACAATTCTTTCAGCCTTTATATGAATACGGCTTTCACAAACAATTCGAGGCTTTCATCAGCAATGGAGCAATTCACTATACGTGTGATTATTCCAAAGGGAAAAACCTGACTCTCGTAACGTCTTTCAATATTCGAAATTACCTCGGAGAAACTGATTATACACGAGTAATTGAGATTTTGAACAGATTGGAATCATCTAAGGAATTCCCAATTCCCCCATCAGTAAAAGTTGTCGGGAATAAAATTACTTTTAGGGAGTCAATGATCAACTTCTCTCCAATAGGGCGGGTGGAGAAAGAAGATTTCAATAGCATTAGAAACCGATATGAGTTTGCTGATTTCGATAGGAAAACAGGATTTAGATCTAAGTTATTGCTTTTTTTGAGAAATGAATTGACTGATTTAATCCGTGCAAAGCGGTTAACGATAACTTTGGGAGGTCAGACTTCTTTTGATATCGGCATAGAGGATCAGGATAAAACGATAGCAGTTAGAACAATTCTTGATCAATGTATTGACAAAATCATTTTCGTAGGGGATGACCTCCGTGAGGATGGTAACGATGCAGCTATCAGACACTACGTAGAAAGAACCAAGGCGCCCGTAGAATTGAGGGAGGTCACATCTTACATTGATACGGTTAAATATTTGTTAGATCATAGTTTAATAAAAAGAGAAAAACTGGTAGAACTATTCAGGGAGAACCATAGCGAGTATGACATCTGGAAGACTAAATATCAGCCCCTCCAGTGACCGGTGGGAAACCATCGATCTTACAGACACAGTAATAAAAACATATTCCCTTGAAGAGTGGGCAAAGAATTTCTCCCTAATGACGGCTGGATATCGCGATCAACTCGATCCGAATGACTACGGCAACCCTTCTGTAGCCCTCAACGTAGTTACCTATGCCATCTTGGCAGAAGCAAGAGCAAGGGTGTTGAAAATAGACCATAAGGGTGATAAGCCTATTCATCTTCATGTGGGCGGTGAAACGAGGCCCCATACTCAAGAATTCATCCAAATACTTTCACGGGTATACGCATCTCATGGATTTCAGGTTCACCTCAGATCCCGGGTGAAAACAACACCCATATGGTACTCTTCGTTCGGTGTCTTTTATAACGGATTCCAAGGTGGGGACAACGTCACCGCCAGCCACTCACCATTCTTTAAAGGCGGATGGAAGCCCTTAGACGCCAATGGAAAGCAGCTCTTACAAGAGGAAGGCTTGATTATTAAAGAAGTGCAAAACATAGTTACTTCACAATCTACGATAACCTTGGCCCCATGGCATTCCAGCGGTCTCATTTACCACGATTTCGACGTTGATGAAGCCTATGCCGCCTATCAAAAACCGCTTATCGAAAAGCACTTTGGAGAGGTCCTCAAGGCGAATGATAAAGGATTTCGATGCGCCATCTCACCTCTCGGTGGTTCAATGAAGGGGACATCGGAAAGGATCTTCAACTTGTTGGGAATATCGACCGGGCCTAATGGAATTGTTAATTACTTCTACGGTGAGGAGGATTCCAGATATCACAATATTGGACAAATAGGTGACGAGAATTATGGTGTCGATCCAACCAAGAAGGAGATATATAAAAATGTTGGCGCCCAAAAAAAATTATTGGATCGTGAGGCTGATATTGTCTTTATGTGGGACCCCGATGGTGATCGGTTCAATATGGTGACTGTTGCGCCAGCTTCCATTGGGGAGAAGGCCAAGGAATATTTGGAAGTAGAAAGCTTCCCTGAGCACGGTAAATTAATAGTTTACTTCAGTTCCAACCAAATATTCTTGATGCTTACGGCCTTGAGGCTGGACAGTTTAATGAAGAGCGGCGATTTGGAAAACTATAATTGGTTCATCGCCGCTTCCGTAACGTCCACTAAATCCTTGGACGAAATAGCCGCTGCCTACAGTATTCCTGTGGCACGAGTGAATGTGGGGTTTAAATATCCCGGTACCTTTGCCGAATGGATTGAAACAAGGACTGACCCTCAAGAATCATGCCCCATAAATCTTATTGCTCTTAGAGAAAAGGTGTATATCGGTGATAAGCCGCGGGCACTCATCATGTGCGAGGAATCGGGAGGTGCCATTTTAGGGAATATTCATTACATCCAAAATCGGTCACACGATCAAAATCTGATTGCACTGAGAGAGAAGGACGGTATGCAGATATCCCTTCTGGCGATGGCTCTGGCAGCCAAATTATATAATGAAGATTCATCAATAGTGCAATACTACATTGATACTATAGAAAAGTACCAGATAAAGTACAGATATTTTGCGCGAAAGGATGTATCGCTTTACGACGAGAGTCTTACTGGTAAAGAAAGGAATATGGCCAAGGAAGAAGGAAATGAGAAGAAAAAGAAGATTATGAGATTTTTTGCAGGGTTGATGTCAGAGACACCGACCAAGATAAAGGATGTTTTGAATGCCGGGGTACCAGAAGGGCCCCAGTTGTTTCCAGAGCCAAAAAGGGTGTGCCCTATCGGTGACGGATCATATTTGGAATTTGATGACTTCACCTGTATTGTTCGCGAATCGGGGACAGATGCACTTATCCGATATTACATTGACGGTAACGATAGAAAGAGAAACGATAGAATTTTACAATTCTTAATTAATCTGAAACTTTAGTGCTTCATGGGAAAGATCACCTTTATAGGTCCGGAAAATTTAGAGAAGCTTGAAAAGGGCATTTCAGAAAACGGATTTAAACCCAACACGTTTCTCAATAAAACTCCTTTGCCGGGGGTTTTTGGAATAAACCTGGCTGTTGGCTGGCCACTACCGCTACCATATAAAAAAAAATATGAACGACTCTATGAAGAATTAACCAGCTTCAGCCCGGACTTATATGTTTATCCTTATTGGCAAACCCATATTACCTTGATGACATTGATCGATTTCAAGCGTCATGAGAACCCAACGGACGAAGAACTAAAATGCCTTAGAGATCCTGTGCCGCGCATCATAGATTTAATACGACCGGTTATACAGGATTTATCAGTCATTAACGGTCCTTTTGAGATTATTACCGGATTGCCTATATTGTCACAAGATGCGGTCTTCCTACCGATCATAAATCCTACTGATGAGATAAGGCGATTACGAAAGGCCACCCATGATGCTTTAAGAATTCTTGATCTGAAAGAAATAATCATCCCTCAGACAATTCATAGCACAATTGGCCGGTTCTTAAATGAGCCTAAAGGGAAACGACAGGAGTTTCATACACGATTTAAAGCGATTGCTTCTAATTACCATTTTGGCCCGGCAACCATCAGTGAGGTCTTAATTACTTCGGAAACCAAACCATATATGATAGAAGGAGAAATCCTCTATAAGTTTAAACTGGGAAACTAATATGAAAGGCAAAAAAAGAAAGGGAAAAATTTTGATTGCTGGCGGCCTGGGATTCATAGGGTCCCACGTGGCATCGCGACTTGCCGACCATTGGGATGTGTTGATTCTGGACTGGGATAAGACTAAAAGGCCATCTCTTAATAATAAGAGCTTTAAAATAATCAGAGCCGATGTTGCTAACCCTAAGGTATGGCAGAAAATAGAGAAGTGTGATTATGTATTCCACGCAGCGGCGCAGACATCTGCGGTCATTTCTGAGAGAGATCCTGTTCGTGATTTTTTAACTAACGCCTTCGGCACTTTTTTAGTGGCTGAGTATGCTAAAAAACACGGATCAAAAATCATTTTCTGTAATTCCATCAGAATCTACAATTCTGAAGCAATTGAGAAATCCATAGAAAAATATGGTGAGGTGTTTGAAGATTGCCAAACCGTCGACCAAGCATCAATTCCTCAACCTCCTTTCGCATTTTCAAAGCTCTATGGAGAAACTACCATCCGTAGGTATTCTCAGATGTATGGACTTAAGGCTGTAAGTTTAAGACTTAGCGGCGTTGTTGGCCCAGGTCAGATGGGAAATGTCAACCACGGTTGGTTGAGTTTCTTGTTAGAGTGTGCCGTACGAGGTAAGAGGTTTATAGTTTTCGGTAACGGCAGCCAGAGCCGTGATATACTCCACGTGAATGACTTGGTAGACTTAATTTCTCTTATGGTAAATGATTTTGATTATTTTACTGATAATGGCTTTTCTTTTTACAATATCGGTGGTGGAAAGACTAATCGTTTGAGCATGAGAGATGCTATTAACTTCCTAACAGATACTCATCATTTACATATGAATTTATCTTACCAGGATTTTAGAAAAGGCGAGCCTCTTCATTATGTTTCAGGATTGGAAAAGATAAGACAAAAAGGCTGGCAGCCAGCGAGACTGGACCCTTATGGAATCGTGTCAGAAATGGTGAATGAATTAGTAAAAGGGTAAAATTGGAAAAAGCTTTTAATTTATAGATAAAAAATTCTTTAAACATTACAGTAGCGTTGAAGCCTCATACTTAGAACCTCTAACTTTTGCTCATTTCATCTTCGGCAATTTCCCATACTCTTTCAAAATGTGAATCAAACAACTTATAGAAAGGAGAATCCTTCTTAATTACCAAAACGGGTACCCTCCCACAAATGGTTTCTTTCATCCCGGACTTATCTTTCTCGCCATCATGACCGAGATGATATAACTCAACAAAAATTTCATCTTTGAAAAGCACCAATCCGACATAAGGTGTCTTATAGAATTTTCTTAAAACACAGTCACGATATTTTTCTTCTTTGTAGGAATTATTAACTTCAACACTGTCATTATAAAAAACGGTGTTTGGGAAATCCTTTTCAGGATTTTCTATTTTAACTCGTTCTATAGCAGCCGGACAATTTTGGTCAAGCAAAAGTAATCTTGCCGTAGCCCCACGGTTAATCGCTGCTTTAAAGTACTTACCAGTTCCCCCTTCTTTCTTAACATCCGAAACCACATACCTATGGAGGGTGAAGCCCATCATTCTAACTGAATCACCGTTATTTAGTTGCTCTAAATGAGATTTTATTTGGTCTAACGTCCTCCATTTATCTGGGTATACAGATACGAGGCCTCTTCTATTTGCTTGACGGAAATTATTAATAAAAAGCTCCAGCGCTTGTAATTGGATTTCATCTGGATCTGGAGGTTTTCGACAACATTCAGGGAGGACTATATCTCCTATCTGATCATCCTCAAAATATTTATCGAACACTATTGAAGAAAGAGTCTTTTGGGCTTGGTCTGGGTCGTCAATCTGTATCAAATGAAGCTTGCCTAACTCCGCTTGTGCATTTAAATTATTAAACGAAGAATCTTCTCTTGGTGTATCCTTTGTAAAAAGAACCTTTATAGCATCCTTCAAATTTAATTTGCCATGGTGCTTTCCTTCGAACCAAAGTCTCTCTCTTTCCATCCACTTTGAACTCTCCGGGTCTGTCGTAAATAATTGCAAGAGCCAGGTGGATTTACCCAGTTCTTCCATTATCGCATCTTCTGTCACTTTTGTTGTCCTACTGTGAATAATCAATTTGCATCTATGTCCCCATTTCTTAAAAAATTGTTCTAATTCTACCGCGATTTTTCTAGATTCGGGGATTCCTTCATGATAACTTATAAATATTACACTTTTTTCTTTCCTATTTTTTCCCATTAATTTTTCTCCTAATATACCAGTAACAAATTCAGCACGAATCTGCTGTGGATTTTGGCGCTTAGGCCGCCACCTGAAAGATAATGAGTTCGTACACGTGAACTCCCTGGATAAGAATCTGCCGGGAAGTGAGGGAAAATACCTCGCTCGCAACCTCGATCTTCCCGCTCAGGACAGTAGGAACCGCCTTCTCCTGAAGATTTTCTTGGCTATGGATAGCAACCATCCGAAATCCTCGATCCTCATGCCCGGAGAGTCCTATCATTATATTAACTACCTACTGAACTGCCTTGTAAAATAGTGGAGGTATCCCAGCAGCTTTTTCTAAGAGGCGTGAATATTGTTCCAAGAAATTTCTAAGATCCGCAAGGTCTTTTCTGAGATCCTCATTATGCTCCCATGACGCTTCGTGTTTATAAGCAGAGACATTAGGCCGCTTCATAACTTCATAATCCAGCAGGAGCGGATGCCACTTGTCCAATATGGGTCTCAAGGAAGAGACGAGAATAGCGAGGGCTATAGTGCCGAGGGATAAATCTCCATTGCCTTTCGGGCGGCCGATGCTAGGGCCGTATTTTCTAAGAATTTGTCTCAGTTCCAAGAATAATGTATGCAGAGAATTCAGAGCCTCTCTGAGTAAGCCTTCTCCAGGCTTGAGTTCCTGGACAGCTATCCTTGTCACCAGTTCGACATAGATTTCCCATGCGGCCATTTGTTCAGACTCGTCCGACTCCCATTGTCCTTTAAGTTTCAAAAAAGGAGGAAAATTTAGATTTACGGTCACTGTTTTTAATCTTGCAGGACCCTTCTTCATGGCCTATTATATACTATACGATAGGTCGGCAAGTCAATATTTATAGACATGGAACCATCTGAGGGGAGAGGGAGCATGGCCAAGCGTAAAAAGAAAATAGCCATTCTTATCGAAGATTTATATGAGGATCTCGAGTTCTGGTATCCTTTGTTACGTCTACGTGAAGCAGGTGCTCATGTTGTTGTTGTTGGACCTCAAACAAAAACTTATTTCTCTAAACATAATTATCAGGTAAAAGCAGATATATCAGTAGATCAGGTGAAAGCGGTTGAATTTGATGCTATTATTATCCCAGGTGGATATGCTCCTGATCGAATACGCCGCAATAAAGCTATGGTTGCACTGGTTCGAAACGCTTTCCAAAAAGGGAAAATAATCGCAGCCATCTGTCATGCTGGCTGGGTATTGATTTCAGCTGATGTCGTCCGAGGCCGTCGCATTACAGGATATATGAGTATCAAAGATGATCTCATCAATGCCGGTGGATTATATGAGGATAAAGAAGTTGTCTGTGATGGAAATCTAATTACATCGCGGGTTCCAGAAGATCTCCCATCGTTTTGCAAGACAATCATAAAAAAGTTAGGATATAGCCCAACCTAAGTAGCAGAAATGTCATACAAAAATGGAATTAGGCGTTGTGCCTATTTTCTTTTCAGCGTGTGCACGAGACGCCTAACCCGATAGGGAAGGATAGGACAACCGACTCTCTAACGTACCGTATTGATAAAAATATCAAAAAACAAAAAGTTTCAGATTTATTTTCTGCTCCTTTACGATTGATTGCTAGATATTCGTGATACAAAAAAGCTCGTGAAGGTATACCAGAATTAAACAATCGGATATAATAATCTTTAATGGAACATAAAAAACAGCATTTTGTCCCTACATCTTATCTTTCTGTATGGTGCGATCCAAACACCCCACCACAACAAACACCATATGTTTGGATTTTCACAAAAGACGGCACTCAATCCGACAATAAAGCTCCGCATAATATGCTGTATGAAACCGATACGTATACAATCAAAAGTGCCGATGGTTCACGAGATCTTAGGCTTGAACGCGGTCTCTGCGAACTTGAAAGCCGTTTTGTACGTATTCGTGACAAAAAGATCAGTAAAGAAGAATCGTTGAACCAGGAAGAACACTTCTACCTCTGCGCTTTCATGGCAGCAATGCTCGCAAGAACGAAAGCTCAACGGGAACACCACCGGGCACAATGGGGAGAGATTAAGTCTGACATGGATAAAATGATAGAGATAAAGAAAAAAGAAAATCCGAATGCAAGGATAGTATTGGACAGACTTCCGGAACACCACAGCGAGAGGTCTCTCGCCTATTCAGATGTAAGAGAGGCTGCGGAAAACCCTCTGCAAACACTCATGTTCCCATTGATTACGGCTATGATACCTAAACTCCTAAGGTTGGATTACGTAATATTCACAACAGACGATGTCCCAGGCTTCATAACATCGGACAATCCATGCATCTGGAACGACCACAAATGGCAGGAACTTCCACCGATATTGCAGAATCAGCCTGTGCTTCGGAAATCAACGGAAATATCCCTTCCCATATCTCCCAGGCAGATGATTTGTCTAAACTTGAATGGAATGCAGGGATATATTAAGGTTAACGAGATTGTTAATGAGGCTAACGCCAGGACAAGGTTTAACGCACTTGAATATTTTGTGGTCAGCTCGAATGTAAAAAAAGACGAGTGGTTCGTGGAGTAAAAAACGAAAAAAAGGAACGAATTTATTTTCTGCTCTTCCGATCTTCCCGCATCGAGTTGTCCTAACCCCTGATCACGAAGACTCCCACGACCGCCAGAACAATCAGCAGCATAACAACAAAGACCCCATAGTCCCTTCCCTTAAACCCTATTTCCTGATACGAAGTCCTCTCCTTGTTCAAACCGAACCCACGTGCTTCCAGGGCCATGGCGAGCTGGTTGGTGGTCCGGATTGTGGTCAGGAAGATCGGAGCGAGCAGCGGGATAGACCTCTTCATCCGGGTGAAAATGTTTTTTGTTTGAAGGTCAAGACCTCTTGATCTCTGGGCTTCGATCACGGTTGCGGCTGTTTCGATCAGCGTCGGGATCATGCGCAGGGCAAGAGAGATAGAGAAGCTTATCCGATACGGTATTCCGAGACGGATCATACCAGAAGAGATCTCCTCATTCCGGGTAGTGGAAAGAAAGACAATGCCAGCGATGATCATGGAGTCAAGTTTCAGTGCTACTGCCAGGCCATAACTTAAGGATTCTTCCGTAAATCTTCCCCAGACAGGTGTCGTTCCCTTCACCGAAAGACCCCAGGTAATGATTGAGAAGAGTGCAATGAGGAGAATGGGGACTTTCAACCTCAGTATGTTAGCTATGCACTGACTGAAGTATCCATGGATGAGTATCACGAGGGCAACATCGGCAAGAAAGAGAGGGTGTTTGAAGAAAATGGTGAGGAAGAAGCTGAACAAGAGGATGAATATCTTGGTCCTTGGATCCAGCCTGTGAAAAAATGTGTCCTTATCCTGATAGAGGAATACGTTCATATGCTTTTCCTCTTGAGGCAACGGGCCATCTCTTCAACGGATAGGGCGGTAAAACCTATCTGCGTGCTCAGCGCTACAGAAGGAGGCGGTTTAATCCCCGCTTTTTTGATCTTCTCGCCGTTACTAAACACTTCCCTGGTCTTCCCGTCTGCGATGATCCTCCCGTCTTTCATGAGTACCACCCGGTGAGCATATTCTGCTGCCACCCACATGGAGTGGGTAATCATGATGATCGTGTGTCCCTGTTGGTTCAGGTGCTGAATGAGTTCCATCATCCGCTGGAGTTCGAGGTAATCAAGGCCGGTGGTCGGCTCATCCAGGATAAGGATCTCAGGCCGTAACGCCAGGATTGAAGCAACTGCAACCCTCTGCCTCTGCCCCTTGGTCAGCGAAAAAGGGTCTTCGTGTTTCAGGGATTCAAGATCTACTGCCTTGAGTGCTGAATCCACCCTGGTAGAGATTTCATGATTGGGAAGGCCCAGGAGTTTCAAACTGAAGGCAACATCTTCTTCCACCCTCTCGCAGAAGATCTGGTGGTCAGGGTTCTGAAAGACCAGACCGGCTGTTTGACAGATCTCCCCAATGTTTTTCCGCTGAATGTGTTCCCCCTTCAACAGGACCGTACCATGCTGGGGAGAAATGAGGTTGTTGAAATGTTTCACCAGGGTGGTTTTTCCGCTCCCGTTCTGGCCCAGAATCGCCAGGAATTCACCCTGCCTGACAGAAAGGGTTACATCATTAAGTGCTTTCACACCGGTGGGGTACTCGTAGTGTAATGATTCGATGCAAATGAGCTCATTGCCATAACCTCTTACTTTTTCTTCGTCAGCGTCTTTCAGGTATGAGGAGAGATCCTTGTCTAATACAAAGGAGTCCAGCCGCCTGATGGCATCTTCTTTGGTAAAGGGGAGAGGATAATCCCCTAAGAGATGGAACAGGTGAAGTATTTCAGGAGGTCTTACCCCTGTCTCTTTCAACAGATCAATATTGCTGAACACTTCCCGGGTACGGCCGAACTCCTTTAACGCCCCTTCCTGGAAAAGGGCGATATATTCAGCCTGAAGTGCTTCCTCTGTCTCATGTTCTACCATGAGGATGGTCTTTCTTTCATTTTTCCACAGTCCAGAGGCAATGGTAAAGACCTCATCCTTCCCCTGAGGATCCAGATCAGTGGTCGGCTCATCGAGGCAGAGGAGATTCGGACTCAATGCCAGAGCAGAGGCAATGGCAAGCCTCTGCTTCTGTCCCCCGGAAAGGGTGGAAGGTGCTCTCCCTTTCAGTTCTGAAAGTCCTGCCTTTCTCAGTGCCTCTTCAATCCTTGCCTTCATCTCGGTTCGGGGCACACCCAGATTCTCTAAGCCAAAGGCCACCTCCAATTCAACGGTGGTTGAAAAGAGCTGGGATTCAAAATCCTGAAAGACTATTCCCATAAACCTGGCAA
>JAPLJA010000026.1 GCA_026388815.1 Pseudomonadota bacterium | reverse complement strand
CGATCTCCACCACCGTCTTGCCATAGGGATACGCCTTGGGGGAGACGGGATCTGTGCTCGGGGCAGGGCCGCGGTAGGCGTAGACAGCAGGGTAGGGACGACCGGTATAGGCGTGGCTTCCTTTACGGGGTCCCCAGACAGAGGGTCCAAAGTTGTGGTAGGTGAAGTACAGGGTCAACGCAAGGGAGCAGAGCTGGGAAACCTCCTTTTCCTTCTCAAGGGGCTTCCAGTCTCCGGTGAAGGAGGTGTAAAAACCTCCGTTGACTTTGTCTGCAGCCCTTTCCAGGATCAGGTTGACAAAGGCCTCGGACTTGCGCTTGAACGCCTAAGCCCTGACCGCATAAGGTGAGTCAATGCCGTCTTTCCAGGCGCCGCCGAAATGCTGGAGCATACCGGCCTGGGTGGTGAGGTCCTTGGTATCAGCAGCCTTTGACCAGTCCTCGCAATAGAGCGAGAAGAAACCACCATGCTTTTGATCCCAGGCGCGCTCTAAGGTGAGGTCCAGGTAGTCCAAGGCCTTGAGCAGGTACTCATCCTTCTTGGTAACTTCATAGATGTGCATGAGTAAGCCGAATATGGCTTCAGCCTCGGAAAGGCTCTTGTTCCGGTCAACGATCTTCCAGTTTTTATCGGCCTTAAGAAAATAGCCACCGTTTTTCTTGTCTTCAAACCGTTCTATTACCTCGTTGACAGCCCTTTCGGCATCCTCAATAGTTTCCGGGTCATGGCTGATCATAGCTCCAATAACGTGGGTTCGGGCTGCGGTGAACTGGTCATCCACGTGCTTTTCCGAATTGAGCACCTTCAAGAAGTCTTCCGAGACAACGTGGAAGAGTCCTCCCTTTCCCTTGTCTTCAAAGTATTGGTTCAAGAAGCTCATTGGCCACCTCCCTCAATGTAATGCTTGGATTAAGTGGAATAAATCAGCACCGTAGTATTATGGAAACAGGATGGTTTGTCAAGGAGTCTGGATAGACAATTGATATAAGATAAAATAAAAGAAAATTTTTCTGAAAAGAAAAAAAGAAAAATTCCCCTGATTTTATATTAAAATACTATATTAATGAAGCAAAACTGGGGAAAATCGTTGTTGTTAAAGGAGAAAAGAGTAATAAAATTGAAAGAAAACAAAATCACTGTTTACGAAACAGTGAAAATTATAACCTATTCAAAAGAAGACATCCTTGAGGAGATGGGTCCGGCCCAGGCCTGCGCACCCAGCCCAGGCCCGGTCACTCCGCAAACACATTAAAAAAAATTTTCCTTGACAAAGTGTTATTTAGCATATATACGGATATACAAGATTCAGAATATTTGTTAATAAGTATAAAAAAAGGAGGAAAAAATGATCAAGAAACTCTTTACATTTTTTTGTCTAATCTCTACATTACTTTTTGTAGGGACTGCTCATGGAGCAATCAACAAGCCTACCGCAATATTCACAGGGGTTTTTACGGTAAATCCCACCAGCGGTATCCAGCTGAATGCCCGGGTGAACCAGGTAAATTATCAAGACGGAACTTTCACAAATGTTGATACAGCTCAAGAGACCATTATTGGAGCAGCAGTCAATCTCTCAAATGTGGTTTATACCAGTACACTGGGTGGAGATTACTATTTTACCAACGGGACATTATCCATGTCTGATTCCACAGGTACCTTCCTATCTGCTGACTTGGTCCATGTGATTGTCTCCGGAAACTACATAAACTTCAATTTTGATACGAAAAATCTACAGAATACCACTTTGAACACCACATTAGGCTCTCGATTCATTAATGAAATCAATGCCGCCTTGACCAGTGCAGGCTCAAAGGAACTGGCAATCAGCTTCACGCTCGAGTTATTCACAGGCTCTTTTGATGCTGAAGGTTTTGGAAACGTTCAGGGTCTGCTGGATGGCGCACCTATTGTTTTTATTTCAGAGCCAAAGACTATCGGGTTCTGGAAGCACCAGGTTAACCAGAATGGCAGCGCACAATTGACCCCTACTGAAGTTAACGCCTTAGTCACTAATGCCCTCGCTTTGGATAGCAGTATCTGCAATGTCTACGGAGGGGATGCCACCGCCTTTAAAAACTACCTTACGGAAACCGGCAGGAAAGATGCACTGGGCAAGGCAAAGCAGCAACTGGCAGCCCTGCTGATGAATTTTGCAGCCGGATACCTGATTGATGAAGTTGGTATTAGTTTACCCATAACCCAGGCTACAACCGTGGGAGCGGCATTGGATCAGATAGAGTGCGACATTAAAGGTTCCGTTAATCTGGACATCTCAAAGAGTATTGCAGATATGATTAACAATGGGGTTGGGATTATCAGATAAGATTTGTAAATCAATCTTTAGGAGAATAAAATGAAAAAGGTTTTGATTTCTTTCATATCTCTTTTCTTTGTTCTGACGCTGATGTCCTCTATTGTAGTGGCAAAGGAGGATAAAGGGAACGGCAATGATGAAAAAGATAAAAAGAAGAAAGAAACACCTATTGTTCCGTTAAGTAAACCTATTTACTATGAACCCTATAACACGCCATCAAATCCAGGGCACGACAAGGATTATAACAGCGACTGGGACAAAAAGACTGATGATGTGAAGGAGAAGAAAGAAAAGAAGGATAAATAGATAATTATTTTTTAATTGACTTTATATAAAAAACTCTGTAATAAAGGAGTAAATATGAGATCAAAAATCTTTACATCTGTTATTTTATTTATCATTCTTCTCTTCCCAATCTTCGCCTTTGCTGCATTTTCATTAACCTTAACCCCCCCTGGCGACAAGTCGGTGGATGAAGGAGCAACTCTTTCGTTCCAACTTTCAGCCAGTGGCGGTACCATTCCTTATACCTACACTTATACCGCAATCCCAGCAATAACCAATGCGACTATAACTAATAGTGGTTCGCCAAGTTATACCGGGACCTTTAGCTGGACACCGAGTAATTCTCAAGCAGGTACCTATTCGGTGACCTTCACCGCGACCGATAGTAAGTCTCCCACGCCTAAGACTGCCTCACAGACCATCACCATCACAGTAGTGGATGTGACTACACCAGGTCTTGCACCCATCGGCAACAAATCAGTGGATGAAGGCGAAACCCTCCAGTTCACC
The DNA here is from genome assembly GCA_026388815.1 of Pseudomonadota bacterium. Classification (GTDB taxonomy): domain Bacteria; phylum Desulfobacterota; class WTBG01; order JAPLJA01; family JAPLJA01; genus JAPLJA01. The sequence continues at coordinate 3,734 of JAPLJA010000026.1, read as the reverse complement.
ATCTCTGCTACCGATGCAGACGGGGATACCTTAACTTACTCTTTCTTAGCCACACCTTCATTACCAGGGGCGACTATTAATTCATCGACCGGGGCCTTTATCTGGACACCAGGAGATGATAAGGCAGACAGCTATTCTGTCACCTATACTGCCACTGATACTGGTAACAAGAGTACCTCTGAGGCCATCACTATCGAAGTAGATGATGTGGTATGTGACAACCCCGATCTCCCTGCTATTGATTTTGTTGGCAGCTGGACATTTACACCGACAATAGTAGGAGGGAAAAACGTAGGCGGGACTCTGGTATTATATTCGACGCTTGTTACCACCTCTGTTATTAGCTCAAGCGAGTTCTACTTATCTGATACCCCTGGCATTGAAGAGATCATCGGTGCTGCGGTTAATGTACCTAATTTAACCCGTGACTCGGCTAACCCTTATCTCTTTGCTGATTCAACTCTCTCCATTACAGAAACAGGGAATACCTATCTATCCTCAAGTTTAGTCAATATTCAATTTACAGTAGGTACTGGTCCATATGGACCTAGACTTAACATGAATGCCATATGCTTTAATTCGCACAATCTGCCGGACATGGATAAGAGCACAAATACCAGGCCTTCGCGATTTATTGATACTCTTATCACAGAAGGTGATGGTCCTGATTATCCCAACATGCGGCTGACCCTGGACATTCTAAGTGGGCCAGGTGACTTCAGCTCAACAACTGCCAGCTCTGGAAGCTGTGCCGGGAAAATAGAATCAGCAGTTCAACCTACCCTGATAGATCTTGCTCTATTTGAAGCGACCCCTGTTAACAGGGAAGTTGTTGTTATATGGGTTACAGCATCTGAGATCGACAATGTGGGGTTTAATCTCTACCGATCTGAATCTGAAGTTGGCGGATATGTAAAACTCAATTCTTCAATAATCCTGGCAGAGGGTATGGCCACAGCAGGAGCAACTTACCAGTATGTGGATGAGAATGTAAAAAACAGAAAAACCTACTACTATATGCTTGAAGATATCGACATCTATGGGATCAGCACATACCATGGTCCGGTAAGCGCAACTCCGCGGTTGATTTTCGGGGGAATAAACAGGTAAATAATTTCCTATAACGTTTGCTTCTAAAAGGCAGGGTTTCATGACCCTGCCTTTTTTTATGTCTGCATTTCCTCACGAATTCACCTTGTAACTTTCTCTCCATTTTGATACCTTCAGCAGGGAATAAGACAATCTAAGCGGAGGTGAAATGAAGACTATCAAAATCATGCCCTGCCTTGACATGAAGGATGGGAGGGTGGTGAAGGGGATCCACTTTGTGAATCTTAAGGATGCTGGAGACCCGGTGGTCAATGCTGAATTCTACCAGAAAGAGGGTGCAGACGAACTCGCCATGCTGGATATTGCAGCTACCCTGGAAAACCGGAAAACGAGGCTGGAGTGGGTGAAGAATGTGTCGTCCGTTATCGATATTCCTCTGACCGTTGGAGGAGGTATTGGCAGCCTGGAAGATATCGAATTGGTCCTTGAGGCTGGGGCTGATAAAGTCTCCATGAACAGCGCTGCCGTGAAATCCCCTGACCTCGTCAGGGAGGCTGCAAAGAAGTTTGGCTCTGAAAAGATTACCATCGCTATTGACGCACGGAGGAATCAGGAGATGCCGTCAGGATTTGAACTCGTCGTTTCAGGCGGCACCAGGCCGGTTGGAAAAGATGCCATCGCCTGGGCAGCGGAGTGCCAGGACCTGGGAGCAGGTGTGATCCTCCCTACGAGCATGGATGGAGACGGGACTCAGGCAGGGTATGACCTGGAATTCACCAGGTTGGTGGCAGATGCAGTTCAGGTGCCGGTTGTAGCTTCCGGCGGGGCAGGGAAGCTGGAACATTTCTATGAAGGGGTTGTGATTGGCGGAGCGGAAGTCCTCCTTGCCGCTTCAGTCTTTCACTATCGTATCCTGAGTGTCAGGGAGGTAAAGGAATACCTCCGGGGGAAAGGGCTGCAGGTAAATCTGTAACCAGGTGGGGAAAGATGAAGGTAATCTATCACCCTTCGTATACTGACGTTTACAGTTCCGATCCTGCCAGCGAACCTGGAAGGATGGAAGCGATCCTGAAAGAGCTCGAAGGTAGATATGACTTTCTCAAGCCGCAACCGGCTGCCGAAGAGGATCTCAGGAGAGTTCACGGTCAGTCCCACGTTCATTCAATAAAGAGGGATCCTCACCTCTATGAGATTGCCTGCCTGGCAGCAGGAGGGGCGATCATGGCTGCTGAAATGGGAATGGAAGGAGAACCATCGTTCGGCTTGATCCGGCCGCCCGGTCACCACGCCAGTCCTGAACATTGCTGGGGGTTCTGCTTCTTCAACAACATTGCTGTTGCCCTGGCTAAACTCAAAGCAGAGAAGCGGATTGAAAAGGCCCTGATTCTGGATTTCGACCTCCATTTCGGAGACGGAACCAATGCAGTTTTTACCGGGAGCAAGGTTGTGTATTTCCAGCCCGGTGTGGAATACCGCGAGGGATTCATGAAAGAAATTCAGGAAAGGCTGAACAGGGAAAAGAAGTACGATATCCTTGCTGTCTCTGCCGGCTTTGACCGGCACGTTGACGACTGGGGCGGACAGCTTACCACTGAAGACTACCGGACCATGGGCAGGATTACGAAGGAAGCCGCAGAAAGGGTCTGCAAAGGAAGGCGGTTTGCCGTTTTAGAAGGGGGTTATAACCACGATGTCCTGGGCAGGAACGTGAGAGCCTTTCTCGAAGGGATGGATTAAGAAGGAGAGAACTGTTTATGGCAGGTACTCAGAAGGTTATCAAGGTGAGCGGAATTGCAGTGGAGTGTTTCATACCGGAAGATGAAAAGTACCCGCCTCATCGAGGGATGGCTGATTGAATGAGTACTGCCTTAACCCATAAAGATCCGGAGGTAAGTTTATGGATATGAAAGCATGCCACGATGAGCTTGAGCAGGTTGCCTTAGAAGGCTTCAAAAAGATTAACAGTACCCGCACAGTTGAAAATAAAAGGTGGGAAGTGCCGGTGGGGAGCTGGGATGTGAGCGTGGTGAGGGGAAAGGTACTGGAAAAGGCTACGACATCTCGTATTCGACTCAAGACAAAAAATCCCACTACCGGGGAAGAAACCCAGTTTGATGTCTTTCAGGTTAAAGTCTACCCTGCCTCACCGAAGATCCCCATCATGCTCTTCAATCTGGAGAATCGGGCAGCAAAGGAAGACATATTTGCAGGCTTTCTCGATGTAGCACCTGTTGCTACCAGTAGAAGGGATCTGAATTTTCTCCAAGCAGAGATAAAGAAGATTACAGAAAAGTACGGAGTAGACTATGAGGCCTTACGGAGAAAGTTAGAGAATATATACAAGATGGACCACTGGGATAAGGCGCTCAATGCAGGGATCGGGATCAGACTGGAACTGTCAAAGGAACAGTTCGATTTAGTCAAAGAGGCGGCACGTATCTGGGTTGAGTCCTATTTCAAAATCGTTGAGAAAAGGGTGAGGGAGCCTTTTAGCAAGAAACAGGAAGACCTCATGTATTCTGTCCGGGCACGGATCATGGAATTCTATATGCTCAAGGATCTGTCATTCAGAGTTTCCCAGAAACTGGGTGTCCCCTTGGAGGCTCTCACCCTGGGGCTTTTTGCACCGACAGTGAAATACTGATCTCTCTGAGAAAAAGACGTTACGGTATTGCCGGATTATT
>JAPLJA010000268.1 GCA_026388815.1 Pseudomonadota bacterium | reverse complement strand
ACGAGCATAATCTTCGCACCAATCAGTTTTTCAATCTCCCTGACATATCTCTTCGCATTTCGGGGGAGCTTATCGAGCTCCCTGACAGCGCTAATATCCTCAGACCAGCCATCCATCTCATCATAGACGGGTTTGCACTCCTGCCAGATACGAAGGCTGGATGGAACTTCGCTGTATGTCTTCCACCTGAAACGATAGCCGGTACAGATCTTCAGTGTCGAAAGGCCATTCAACACATCCAGTTTTGTCAGGGCGATACTTTCAATGCCGTTTACCCTAACCGCATACCGTACAACGAGAGCGTCGAACCATCCGCAGCGCCTCGGCCTTCCTGTGGTGGCGCCATACTCTCCGCCCTTTTCTCGCAACCTCTCCCCGGTTACATCATTCAACTCGGTAGGGAAAGGGCCGCCTCCTACCCGGGTGGTGTATGCCTTGGATACTCCGATAACGCGATCTATCATGGTCGGTCCAATGCCGCTCCCTGTACATGCTTGAGCAGCAACGGTATTTGATGAAGTAACATAGGGATAGGTACCATGATCTACATCCAGCATGGTGCCCTGAGCACCTTCTAGAAGGACATTCTTCTTTTTTCTGAATCCCTCGTTTACCACGAGGGACGTATTTGCTACATGCTTTTTTATCTTTGAAGCCATCTCTCTGAAACTCTGAAAAATCGCATCCAGATCAAAGCCTTCCTCACCCAGCCTTGTCAGATACCAGTTTTTCTCCGGGAGGACCTGTTCCACTTTGCTCCGGAAGATCTCTGGATCGAAGATGTCTATCAGACGGATCCCTACCCTTGCCACCTTATCTTCATAGGCAGGACCTATCCCCCTGCCGGTGGTACCGATCTTACCTTTACCCCGTGCCTTCTCTCTCGCTACATCAATCTTCTTGTGATAGGGCATAACCAGCTGGGCCTCTTCACTGATGAGTAATGAGCTATCATCCTTCATGTAACCCTGAGACTTGAGATTTCTGATCTCGTTCAGGAGCTGCTCAAGATCGAGCACCACTCCATTCCCGATAATGCACTTCTTACGAGGAGAGAGGATGCCTGAGGGGATTTGATGGAGGATGACCTTCTTGTCGCCGATCACCACGGTATGACCGGCATTACTGCCGCCCTGAAATCTCACTATCAGGTCGGCCGAGGAGGCAAGGATGTCAACGATCTTGCCTTTGCCTTCGTCACCCCACTGGGTGCCAACAATTACAACGCCGGCCATAAACTTCAGACCTTCACTTGGGTGACTGAAAGTACGTGAGGAAGTTTTTCAATCTTCTTCACAACATCGTTCGTCACCGGGGTATCCGTATTCAGCAGTACCAGGGCCTTACCTTCAACCTCTTCCCTGCCGAACTGCATCCGGGCAATGTTGATGCCGTTACTTCCCAGGGTAGTCCCGATGTTGCCGATAACGCCTGGCTTGTCATGGGTGTAGAGGAGGAGCATGTGACCTTCTGGTTCTGCCTCGATGCGGAACTGGTTAATCCGCACAATCCGCGGATCGTACTTACCGAAGAGGGTACCGCTCAGGACGTGAGACTCCCGATCGGTCTTGACTTTCAGGATAATAAGGGTTGTAAAGTCCTCTGCCTTGCTGCTCTTCGACTCCACCACCTTAATTCCCCTCTCTTTGGCAACAAGAGGAGCGTTCACATAGTTCACACTCTCCAGGAAAATCGGGTTGAGCAGGCCTTTCAGAAGTGCAATGGTAATCGGAGCAACATCCAGGGCAGCAACCTCTCCGCTGTACTCTACAAACACCTCTTGCATGGCCCCCTTCTGGATCTGCGCCTGCAGGCTTCCCATCTTTTCAGAGAGACTTAAATACGGCTTGACCAGAGGAAGCACGTCAGAGCCCACTGATGGCACATTGGCGGCATTTCTTACAACCCCGTGGATCAGGTAGTCCACCATCTGTTCAGCAATGGCAATGGCGACGCTCTCCTGTGCTTCTTCGGTTGAAGCCCCGAGGTGAGGGGTACAGATCACATGATCCAGTTCAATGAGGCTGTAATCCTCAGGCGGTTCCTTCACGAAGACATCGAAGGCTGCCCCCGCCACCTTGCCGCTCTTGATTGCTTCAGCAAGATCCTTTTCATTGATGATCCCGCCCCGTGCGCAGTTCACGATCAGCACTTTATCCTTCATCTTCTTGAATGACTCAGCATTGACTAAATTTCTGGTCTCATTGGTCAGGGGGGTATGGACGGTGATGAAATCAGAACGGCGATAGAGTTCGTCCAGCGGCACTATTTCTATTCCGAGGATGCCCGCTTTCTCAGGAGAGATGAACGGGTCATAGGCAATAACGTTCATCCTGAGCCCCTTGGCACGGTCAGCTACCACACTGCCAATCTGTCCGATTCCGATGATACCGAGGGTATGGTTGTAAACCTCGGTGCCCATGAACTTGCTCTTCTCCCACTTTTTGCTTTTCAATGAGGCAGTAGCCTGCGGAATCTGCCGGGTCAACGAGAGGAGGAGGGATAGGGCATGCTCAGCAGTGGTGATGGTGTTCCCTCCCGGGGTATTCATCACCACAATTCCTCTCTTGGTAGCAACCTCCAGGTCAATATTATCGAGGCCGCTCCCCGCACGCCCGACCACCTTCAGTTTTTCCGCAGCAGCGATGATTTCTGCCGTCACCTTGGTGGCACTTCGCACAGCGAGACCGTCGTACTGGCTGATTACCTGCTTGAGCTCTCCCGGCTCCCATTTGGTCTTGACATCAACCTCAATGCCCTGGGCTTTCTTGAATATCTCAACTGCTTTGGGTGAAAGGTTATCACTGATTAAAACTTTCATATCGTCCCCCTACCTTTCTATTCAGGTCTTTGCTCCTATTATTTTGCCCGATGATAGATTTTCGGCTGGGCCATCGCTAACCATTTTTTTCCATAAAATACTTCATGAAGTTTACCAATGCCTTGACACCTTCAACCGGCATTGCGTTATAGATAGATGCCCTGCATCCTCCTACGGAACGATGTCCCTTCAGCCCATCAAGGCCTTCTTTTGTGGCTTCTTTAATAAACTTTTCTTCCAGTTCTTCACTCTTCAGTCTCCAGACTACATTCATTTTTGAACGGCTGTTTTTATCGACCGGATTACTATAATAACCTCCACTCTTGTCGATCATATCATAAAGTGCGGTTGCCTTTTCATCCCTTCTCCGCTCGATTTCAGGCATGCCACCAATTGATTTAATCCATTTGAGGGTCAAGTCAGTCATCCATACCACAAAGGACGGCGGGGTATTATACAGGGAGTTGTTCTCTCTATGCAAATCGTATCGCAGGTATGCAGGAAGATCTTTTCTGGCTTGCTTGGCAAGTCGTTCACTGAGAACGACGAGTGCCATGCCAGCAGGGGCGAGGTTTTTCTGAGTGCCCGCATAAACCAGGTCAAATCTATCCCAGGGGAGCGGGCGGGACAGTATTTCGGACGACATGTCGGCAACCAGCGGTACACCCTGCGTTGTAGGAAAGGAGGGCCATTGTATGCCTTCAATGGTTTCATTTGCGCAGATATGCACATAAGACGCATTAGGTGTCAGCTTAAGCTCTTCCTGGCGGGGAATCCGTCTGTATTTCTCATTCTTCCCATCCCAGGGGACATTGGTAGTCCCGACGACTTTTCCGTCATCATAAGCCTTTTTAGCCCATGAACCGGTTACAATATAATCAGCGGTCAGGCCCTTCTGTAAGAAGGCAAGTGGCACCATCCCGAACTGTAGCGTAGCACCACCCTGTAAAAAAAGAACATGGTAGTTATCGGGGATATGTAAGATTTCCCGCACAAGTGCAATTGCCTCATTGTGAACAGCTTCATAGGTTTTTCCACGGTGGCTCATTTCAATCAAAGACATGCCTGAGTTTTCAAAATCGACAAGCTTGCCTGCAGCCTCCTGCAATGTCTCAATGGGAAGTGTTGATGGGCCTGCTGCAAAATTAAATATTCGTGCCATAGGTATTCTCCTTTATAATATCTTTACCTTTTTATCTAAAAAAGAATGCAAATTATAGGCTCTCACGATTCCTGAGTCAAATAAAAAAAACTGCTGTGAGAAAACAGATGGGTGCTGAGTTTGGCTGAGTAGAGGGATCGGGGTAAAATGGATTGATTTTCTGTGGCGACATGAGAAAGTCACACGGTAGTAGATTGATTTTTTATTGTTTATTCTGTATCCTTTCTTTATATGAAGGTCTTGGCAAAAGGGGATTAAGGATCGAA
>JAPLJA010000292.1 GCA_026388815.1 Pseudomonadota bacterium | reverse complement strand
GCGGCTGAGGCTAACAAGGCGAAGGCGAAAGAGGAAGTCACCACAGCCAGCAATGAAATAAAGCAGGGTCTGGAGAAGACAAAAGGCATCCTCACAGAGGCTGAGACTGCAGGTGTTCCTGCTGTTGACCTCAATCCAATCAAGGAACAACTGACAGCAGTTGAAACCGCAGCGGGCGAACTAGATGGTATGGTGAGTGGAGAAAAATACCAGGAAGCCATCGAAAAAACCACGCAGATGAAGGAACAACTCACCCAGATCGAGCAGGGCATTACCGATGCCAAAGCAAAGTTTGAAGCAGCCAAGGCTGCAAAAAAGAAGGGTAAAAAGAGATAAGTAGTCACTCGTAGCTCTGGGGAGGGTGGTATCCCTCCCCGGGGTTTCTCCCACCGCTCATCCATTCTGCATGATACGATAATTTCATTTTTTCATGGGAACTCGTTTGATAACAGTAGCAGTTGTTTTTGGTACCAGGCCTGATACGATTAAGCTTGCCCCGGTCATCAAGGCGTTGCAGCAGTGGCCGGATCAATTCAACGTTATCTCTATTGCTACAGCGCAGCATCGCCAGATGCTCGACCAGGTGCTGAACGTCTTTGACATTGTTCCGGATTTTGACCTCGATATCATGCTGTCCAGGCAGTCACTCGAGCAGATCACCGCCCGGGGGGTGGAACGTCTGGGAAAAGTGTTTGTGAAGGTGAAGCCGGATATTGTCCTGGTTCAGGGCGATACGACAACCACGTTTCTGGGAAGCCTGGTGTCGTTCTACCAACACATCCCGGTTGGACATGTGGAGGCAGGACTCAGGACAGAGGACAGGCATAATCCGTTCCCCGAGGAGATAAACCGCCGGCTGACGAGTACGCTCGCTGATTACCACTTTGCACCGACTCTCACAGCAAAGAGGGCGCTGTCAGCGGAGAACATACCGGTGAAGCGCATCTATGTCACCGGCAATACGGTGATTGATGCCCTGAGGCACACCGTGGACAATGATTATGTATTTAAGGACAAACAGTTAGAGGAAATTGCAGCACGTGTCCGGAGAGGACGTTACCGGCTCATCCTCATCACCACTCACCGGCGGGAAAACTGGGGGGAACCGATGCGAGCAGCCTGCCGGGCCATCCGCCGGCTGGCAGAGTCCACAGAGGGCGATAAGGTAATTTTTGCCTTCCCGGTTCATCTGAATCCGGTGGTTCGCGATGTTGTCTATGGTGAATTGAAAAAAGTGGCGGGTGTTCATTTAATCGCGCCGCTCCAGTATCACGATTTTGTCAACCTGATGAATCTCAGTTATCTCGTCCTTACCGATTCAGGCGGTATTCAGGAAGAAGCGCCATCTCTGGGAAAGCCTGTGCTCGTGATGCGCCGTGTTACTGAACGGCCCGAAGCGGTGCTGGCCGGAACGGTAAAACTTGTCGGGCTTGACGAAGAAATGATCTTCCGCAGCGCTTTCCGCCTTTTGAGCTCAAGGACGGAATACCTTTGCATGGCTTCAGCAGTAAATCCCTACGGCGACGGGAAGGCATCGGGGAGGATTGTCGAAGCTCTGCGGTATGAGTTCGGGTTGCGCCTGCGCAGACCGGGAGAGTTTCACGGATCAGATGCGTTTACGGGACGTGGGGTGAGGTGTCGATGATACGCCGGCTATTCCTGACCCTTCTCTTCATCCTAACGGCAGCAGTGAGACCGGTCTTTGGGACTGACGGGGACCTGAAAAAAGTGCTGATCCTGTATGAACATGTGCCTGCACCGGTGAGCGGTGGCCTCGGTGATGCACGTCAGCTCCGCCAGCTTCTGGGCCACTTTGCAGCAGATGCAACTCTAAAAGAGGTCAGCTCGTACAGAGCGGGTGAGATGTCGCACTATGATTTTACCTTCTATATTGGATACACCAAGAGGGACCTTCCCCCGGGAAAATTCATGGAAGATGCCTTTGAAACAGAGAAACCGTTCATCTGGCTGAACACCGGCATGGAGGCGTTTGCCAGCCAGTTCGATGTAGGGAAGCGTTTCGGCTTCAAGTACGTGAGGTTCGATACGGCTTCCGTGTATGATGTGGTGCTCCGGGGAAACCAGAGGTTTACCAAGACTGAGCCGAATGCCAATGTGATAAAGGTTATTGCACCGGCCCGCTGCACGGTGCTCGCAACCGCCAAATCGACACGCACCCGTACGACGATACCCTATGTCATCCGGAGCAGTAATTTCTGGTACGTCGTTGATTCCCCGTTTTCCTATGCGACTGAGGAGGACCGGTACCTCCTCTTTGCAGACATGCTCCACGATATCCTCGGCGAGCAGCACCCAGAGTCTCATTCAGCGCTCATCCGGATTGAAGATACAAACCCGTTCTCCGATCCTGCCCAGTTGCGGGCTGTTGCCGACGTGCTCGCAGATCTGGGGGTTCCTTTCCTCGTAGGTGTAACGCCCTTTTATGTGAACCCTGTGACCGGAACGCGGGTGGCCATGTCTGACAAGCCTGACTATGTTGACGCTCTCCACTACATGATGGAGCACGGCGGAACGATCGTATTGCATGGCACAACCCACCAGTACAAAGGCGAGACCTCGGTGGATTATGAGTACTGGGATGAGAGCCGGGACAGGATACTTCCTGCTGATTCGCGGGTGTATGTTGAAAAGAAAATCCGTGACGCCATCAATGAGTGCATGAAAAACAGCGTTTATCCGCTCCTCTGGGAAACGCCCCACTACACCGCGTCAGCCCTCGACTACACAATCTTTGCAGAACACTTCAGTACGGCGGTAGAGCAGCGGCTGGTGCTCGACCGGCTGGATCAGAGCCAGTATTTCCCTTACCTGATTTACCGGGACATGTACGGTCAGCGGATCTACCCGGAAAATCTCGGATATGTACCGTTCGATACGGACTGGAGGAAACAGGAAGAATCAGTTGACCGTCTCATTGCCTATGCCAGGGTAAATCTCGCAGTGCGTGATGGGTTCGCAGCAGCCTTCTTTCATCCGTTTCTCGATCCTGATCTGCTGAAACGTCTCGTCGAGGGCATTCAGGAACTCGGGTACACTTACATTGACCTGCGGGACGGCTTTAATACCGTAAAGCTGAGTGACCAGGTGATTGTGAGCGGTAATGCTTCCGTTGCGCTCTCACTCAACGAGCGGTACCTGAAAGAGATTACCCTGAATGATGAAGGAAAGATTGTCCGCAGTATCGTGTATCCGAACCGGTTGAAAGGGGTGGTGAAACGCGAGGTCAAGCTCGAGCCGAAATGGATCTATGTGGGAAAAGCAACCGATTACTATGAACGAACCCTCTCCTTCAGCGAGAAGGTGAAGTATAA
>JAPLJA010000169.1 GCA_026388815.1 Pseudomonadota bacterium | reverse complement strand
AAGGTCATGGGCCTTCAAGATAGCAGAAGAGTTACCATTGCCACAATCAGCTCCAAACACCCAGACTGTTTCAAATTCTGGTCTCTCTGAAGTAACCATGAATCGTGGATCGGTTGCTTTCAAAATGCCACCACAGGATTGTAGACATGTCAGACAGGCCCTGATCTTCCTGAGATGCTTCTTTGCCAGAGCCTCACCGCCAATTTCTTCTGCCTGTTCAAAGACACCAGTTTGGAAGTTCCTGGTGCCGAGCATGCCTACTTCATTGTAGATGTTGAGTACTGAGGGTGAGCCAAATTTGGGGAAGGATTCTACCGAGGCATGGGATTGTTTGACGTGCTCGAGGACTTCAGTTGCTGCTTTTATAAAAGCTTCGCGATCTGCCACGCGAACCCCTTTTGTTCCTTTTACCACCAGTGCCTTCAGGTTCTTTGATCCCATAACCGAGCCCATACCACCTCTGGCTGCGGCATTATGCTTGTCTATAATAATCGAGGCAATATTAGTACCCTTTTCCCCCACTGGTCCGATACAGGCAATGGAATACTCCTTGGCCTTCCAGCGGTCTCCAATCTTTCTCCGGAGGATATCATCGGTTTCGTAGCAATCTTTCCCCCATACTGCTTCTGCTGATAGATATTCAATTTTCCCATCTTCAATCACCAGATAGATGGGTTCACTGGCCTTTCCCTCGAAGATAATCAGATCGTAGCCTGCATACTTGATCTCAGATCCAAGATTGCCGCCCACATTGGCACAACCAATATTCCCTAAGGGTGATTTCGAAACCACTACAGCTCTACATGCTGCAATTGCCCCTGTCCCTGTTAAAGGACCGCTCCCCATGATTAATTTATTATCGGGATCAAAGGCATCAATCTTAGGGTCAATTTCGTCATAGAGGATCTTGGTGGCTAACCCCCTACCTCCAAGATAATCCCTGGCTAAATCTTCATCTAAATCCTCTATTACATGTCTTTTCTCTGACAAATCAACTCTTAAAATCTTGCCTACCCATCCATTCATGAGTCTTCTCCTCCAATTTTTGTATTAGTTTTGTCAAACCTCACATAAAGTCTTTCAGAAAAACCCTTCCCCATCCTCTTGGGTTTACTCTTTCAAATTTTGACCTTAGCTCTTTTCTCAGGAGGGAAGGTTTGGTAGCATCAATTCCTAATTTACCCCCTACCCTCAGCGGAGGGGCACCAGGGAGATCAGCGCATGAAAGATCGTAGGGAAGTCCTACGGTTCGATCAATACTGATGATATCTGTTTGAGGATTCATTCTCACCCCGATAGAATAGAGGATATCTTCTGCACAGGTGATATCCATATCCTCATCAACTGCAATTGCAATCTTGGTAAATAACAATACCGGTGAATAGAGAGCGGTCATGAGGACATCTCTTACCTGTTCTTCGACCTGAGGTACCATCTTGATAATCACGATGAACAAACCACCCCATGCTGGGATATGTACATCCCTCACATCTACCCCTTTCCTTTTGAGTTGATCATACAAACGTGCCTCTCCAGGCAAGGCCACAAGACTCTGATGATCGGTAAAGGGGGTTGCGTTCAGGTGACGATAGATAGCATCTTCTCTCATCGTGATGGCTTTTATATCTAAAGCTGGTTTTTTTGTAACCCCTGCTGTATAGATTCCGTGAAATTCGCAGAAGGGTCCTTCATCTTCCATAACACCAGGGGGAATCTCTCCTTCTATTACCATTTCCGCATCAGCAGGAACAGAAATATCAGACATCTCACACTTCACCATATCTACTGTTTCACCTAACAGGGAAGCTGCCAACTCATGTTCGCTGTAGGTATCGTGAGGACCAAAATAGTTGGTGGCAATCTCAAAGCAGGGGTGGTGTCCAATAACCACTGCCATGGGAGCTGCCTGCCCTCGTTCATGGCATTTTTGGATAATTCTCCTGGTGTGGGGTGAAAAGATGTTCAATGCTGCACGATGGGATCCTTTGATATGAATCCGATGCATGGCCACATTCTGTGCACCTGTGTCTGGATCTCTGACAACACACATGCCAGAACCAATATAGAGACCCCCATCTTTTGGTGTATGGAGACAGAAGGGAATCTGGTTGAGATCTGCCTCTTTCCCTTTCAAAATTTTAGCTTTTACCGGACCAGCCTTTAGCATTCGCGTTTTACCAGGTCCTTTCCCGATCCTTTTGGCTAACTCAGGGACAACCTGATCAGGAACAGTTTTTAGGGCAATAGCTTGCGTTTTACGTGTCTTTACCAAGAGATCACAAATCCTCCACCCCGGATAACCTTTTATGTTTTCAAAGAGGAGAGGTTGATCGCTTTGGGAAACTAAATCACCCAGTTGAGTCTTTGGATCAACTTCTTTTTTTATCTTTACTGTTTCCTTGCGAATATCTTGCAGGTAGGTTCTCAATGAACTTGGCATAAACCCTCCATCATGTAATTCACTCTATATTCATAGTTCAAAAAAGGATAATGCACAGTTGTACACTATTCAGATAATTTACCTATCTTCTCCAATTCATCTGCCGCAAATTTAAGACCCAGACTTTCTAACTTTGTCCGGGTGGGATTACCAGTCTCCTTGTCCCAGCCCCGTGCCTCGTAGTAATCATCAAGCATCATATCCATCTCAAAGATGTGACCTTTTACCGGTCCGCTCTTTGGTGATTCGGTGAGAAATCGGGAGGGGAGCATATCATCCTTACGGCCGAATCCCTCTCTCGCATTGAATGCGCGCTCTAAATTGTAGACCCTTTCTCCAAGTTTCAGCAGATACTCCTCATCAGAAAACTCCTCTACTCCCGTAGCAGCAGGGAGCAACTGTTTATAAGTAGCTATTCCCAACCAGCCAAATAAAAACGGGAAACCACAGGCAATAATACTATCACTGATGGCCATTAAGTCTTGATTCCGCTTACAAAGTTTTCCTTTACCTTCCGGTGTAAACCTTTCTGCTGGCTCAGGAATGCCAAAGAGCTCCTGGGTAGCGTAACCAGTCATGTGACTTGCACCGATATTGGAAGTGGCAAGGTTTAACCCATGGGCCTTGGCTCCCCTTGGATCATAAGCAGGAATCTCCAATCCCTTTACGTGCATGGCATATTTATCTGCACCTTTGCCGATCTTCTGTGCTGTCCGTTTTGTACCTTCAGCCAAAAGATCTCCAATACCTTCTCTCGTCACAATCTTTTTCAATAATGCAATAATGGCTTCCTGGTTTCCCCAAATGAGCTCAAGACCACCCACATCCTTTTTAGTAAGGATACCTTTCTCATACAATTCCATGGCAAAACCAATGCAGTTTCCTGCTGAGATGGTATCTACACCATAATCATCGCAGATCCGATTGGCCTCAATGATCATCCCCAGATTGGTATTACCCACCTCACCGCCAAATGACCACACGGTCTCAAATTCCGGACCTTCTACTTCCTTGCCGGCATAAGGGCTACGCGCAACTCTCATGATGCTGCCACAATGAATATAACAGTTATGACAATGCACATCCTTGATAAAAGCCTCTTCTAACTTGTCCGGGGTAAGATTCCCATGAAAACCTTCAAGTATCCCACCCTGAAAATTCCTTACCGGATATATACCAAGTTCATGGAGAAGCACTGTTACTCCCGGACTCCCCAGATGACTGAATCCCTGAAACAGGGGGCTCTGTTGAGAGATTGCTATCTGGTTTCTGGTTACCTCCTGAACTTTAGCACGGTCAGCTAGTTCAATCTTTCTGCTCCCTCTCACTGCTATGGCCTTAAGATTCTTTGACCCCATGACCGCACCTACTCCGCCCCGACTGGCTGTTCTGCGGTCATCAACAATGGCAGCAAAGCGCACAAGCTTCTCACCTGCAGGCCCGATCGTAGCTACTTTAATCTTTTCATCGTTTAATTCTTTGCGGAGAGCAGAAGCGGCCTCATCACTCAAAAGCCCCCAGAGTTTGCCTGCATCCCGCATCACCACCTGGTCATCGTTTATCCAGAGATAGACCGGCTTATCAGCCTTTCCTTCCACGATGAGGACGTCAAATCCTGCTGATTTGAGTTCGGCCCCAAAACTGCCACCAGCAGTTGAACGAATGATGCCGCCGGTCAAAGGGGATTTGGTAATAACCATCCACCGGCTACAGGATTGGGCGAGGGTGCCGGTCAATGGACCATTGGCAAAGATTAGCTTATTCGCAGATGAAAGGGGGTCGATGCCGGGTTTCACTTCATCATAAAGGATTTTTGCACCCAAACCTCTTCCACCAAGATAGAGCTTAGCCAGTTCTTCAGGTAAGGGTTCAGTCTTCACCTTGCCAGTGGTTAAATCCACTCTCAGGATCGTTCCCATGTACCCCTTATTCAATGTCCCCTTCTCTGCTATCACTATCTCTTCTGAATGAAATATTGCTATCAGCTTTCAGCGGTCAGCTTTCAGCTTTATTTTTTGTTATAAAATAAAACTGAACACTGATTAAAAAAGCAATCAGCCATCAGCTATTGGCTTTCGGTCTTCTTAACTGATAGCTGATAGCTGACAGCTGAACGCTAATAATAAAAAAGCAATCAGCTACCAGCTCTCAGATCTTTGAAGACTGAGTGCTGATAGCTGAACGTTGAACACTCATTTTTTACCAGACGGCCAATCCGGCATCTGCCGCTAAGGCATTACCGGACATGATCGCACTCTCATCGGAGCACAAGAAGATAAGTGGACCGACCAGGTCTTCCGGCATTTCTCTCCTATGGATATTTTGTTCTCTCAGAAGTTGTTCCTCAACCCCTGGTATACCACCGAGGATTCCAATAGTAGCCTCATCCCAGGTTCCACCCGGCATCAGAGCATTTACCCTGATCCCATTTTGATTGGTAGTAGGATCACCGGCTAAACAGCGGGTAAACCCAATCTCAGCTGCCTTGGTCGTTATGTAATGAATGAGAGGGATTTTGGGGTAGAGCCAGATGGTCGAAGAGATGTTAACGATGTTACCTTTCTTCTGTTTAATCATCTGGGGGATAACTGCCTTACAGCAGAGAAACATACCGGTAATATTGGTGTCAATCACCTTTCTCCAGAGTGCGGTATCGACGTCAAGAAACGGGGTCAACTTAAGACCGCCGAAGATCGCTGCATTGTTGACCAGGATATCAATTCGGCCAAATTTCTCAACAACCTTCTTAGCCATCATCTGGGTATCTTCTTCTTTGGTAACATCCACCTTAAAACCGATGGCATCTCCACCTTTTTTCTTGATCTCTTCTGCCACCGGCTCACAAGGGGTATGAGCCCCGCACACCACCACCTTTGCACCTTCAGCGGCTAAGGCATGAGAGAATGTGTATCCCAAACCCTTGGCCCCACCAGTCACAATTGCCACCTTACCTTTAAGCCTGTTCAATGCCATACCTCTTTCTCCTTTCTTTATAAACCGTTATGGTAGATTAAGAACACAAATCTGTTTACTATCTGTTAGCCATACTCTGATCGATATGAGGAGCCAGAATCTGCTCAGGTGGCTCCTGTGCCATTCTTCCCAGCTTTGCGAGAATATCCGGCCTGTCCTTCTGAATAATGGGGACAACCTTTCCAACCGCCTCTCCCAGATGAGCGGGAAGGGTGTAGGGAAGGATGCTTGCCGGCATCACCTCATTCAAGAGACTGAAGAGATAGTCCATATCTTCATTGGTCATTACTGCACCCAGGATGTAATTCTTCATGATCAGGTCTCTCGGATACCGATCCACAAATGCCTGCTTCCACCAATCCAGGTAGGTAGCAACTCCTTCCCGGTTCGGTTTGCCCTCAAGGAGCGCAATCTTAACTGCTATGGCTGCTTTGCCACCTGAGAGAAGTGCACCCAGATTTTCCGACTCCTGGCACCAGATGGTATCCCCAACTAAAAGAACATTATCCTTGAACGGATCAAGGATCGTAGTATACATGTTGCCAACTGCGGAGAGCTGCACCTTCAAATCCACTCCCTTGAACCAGTGGGCAAGTTTGCTCTCCTTCATGATGAAATGAGCAAATTTCATCAGGTCTACCTTGGGATTTAAGGTGATGAACACTACATTGTATTCACCTTCATAAGCCCTGGGAATCAGAGCACACAGCGTGGGAGCACCGTTGACCTCCGCGCAGATATAGTAGACCGTCCCCTTTGCAGGAAGGTGAAGCCCCTTCATGTAGGATTCGATTACCGACATGGTAGAATAGTACGTCCTGTCTTTGTTTAAGCCGAGGCGCTGGACAATCCGGGAATTAGCTCCATCAGCAGCAATCACGAAGGTTCCTTGGAAGGTCTTTTTGTCACTGATGACCTTTACCGCATCCCCTTCCTTCTTTACGTCCGTCACCGTTGTCCCGGGGAACACCTCCACACCGTTATCCGTAGCCTGCTTCAGGAGATCCTTGATCAGGAGACCCTTATCGGTAGCGATGGAAATCCTGCCCTGATCACCCATCTTCCTCCTGACGCTTGCCTCACCAAACTTCAGATTATTTCCTCCCAGTGAATAGATTTCAAAGGCATAAATATTCTGATATGGACCAGTATAGTTAAAAGAAAGCCCGTTCCTTAAAAAACAGACGTGCCCGTTTTTGCCATTAAAACTCGTCCTTTCGCCCAGGTAGTCCTCGTTCATCGGCAGCAACATCTGGGTGCACGTCCTCCGCACCACCGGTATTTTCGTTTTCATTTCCAGAAGGGCAACGCTCAAACCATTCTCGCCAGCGGTCTTGGCTGCCATACAGCCAGCAGGGCCAGCCCCCACGACAATTACATCATATCTTTTCGCCATGAAATACTCCTTTTTCCTTTACCCTATAATCATCTGTTATCATTTCCGTTTACCATCACATGCTGAGTGCACGCACTGGACATGCCTTGACGCAGATCTGGCATTTGCTGCACAGTTTTTCATCAACAGCAATGACATCCTTGCTGCTCAAACTCATTGCCGCATCAGGGCAAAGATTCACACACCCTCCACAGCCAGTACATTTAGCTGCTTCGATCTTAACCATAGCAAAACCTCCTTCTCCCTGTTTATTTAGTCTTTATTTTTCCTTTTACGAGGATAATCCAGACTCCCACGATGATGTCTGCCACCCCCTTTAAGACAAAACAGCTCCATGGACCCAGCTTGTCAAAGAGGAACCCTCCAAACTGGAGAAAAAAGAGTATTCCCACAGGCTGCATGGAATTGAGTCCCCCCAGGATGACTCCGGTCATCCCCTTGGGTGCCCCGTCTGTGGCCAGGGTGTTGGCACCAGTCACCGATCCAGCCATCCCTATCCCGACTATCGCTATGTAGAAAAAAAGTAATGGAGAAAAAGGATTAGAGAGCGATCCTATGAGGCACAACCCGGTTCCACCGACTAGGAGGGAAAGAATGAGTACCGGGACCCGGCCCCATTTATCCAGTAAAATGCCAAGGACGGGAAAAGCGATAAACGAGACGATACTCATGACTCCCATGGCGATGCCAAACCGCATAATCGCCTGCATGGAAGCCTCCTTACCCACAACATTCACCAGCCATGCGCTCAGGAGGGTTGCTATCACGACGACATCTGCCCT
>JAPLJA010000088.1 GCA_026388815.1 Pseudomonadota bacterium | reverse complement strand
GATTGGATTGAGGTCAACAGCAGGAACACCTGCAGTCTCAGCCTCTGTGAGGATGCCTTTTGTCTTCTCCAGACCCTGCTTTATTTCATTGCTGGCTGTGGTGACTTCCTCTTTCGCCTTCGCCTTGTTAGCCTCAGCCGCGCTCTTTGCCTCTAAAGCCTTCTCCTGTGCCTGGATTGCGGTTTCTTTGGCCGCTTTGTAATCTTTCTTTTCAACCTGTGAATTCATCTGGACAATCAGGTCCTGAGCTGCCTTCAACTGCTCGGCAGCATAGGTCTCTGCCCCGGCGCCTACTGCGCTCTGGATGGCAGCATTGGCTGCATCCATCTCCTGCTGCGGCGGCTTGGCACAGCCAGAGACCAATACAAGCGACAGCATTGAGAAAAAGAAGATGGTTAAAATGGAGAGTGAACTTTTTTCTTTCATGTACGTAACCTCCTTTAGATTTTCGTTGACCTCTACCCTGCTGTAATTAAAACAGATCTACAGGAGGGGGGTTTTCTACCAGCACAATGACCCCCATGATGGAAATTGAATAATGGGGTAGAGATGGCAAATGGCCTTTTATCATCTTCTCTTTCTCACCTCCTTCCTTTGCTTTCTCTTCACTGCAATGAATTCTACTTCTCTTTTGTTCTTAAAGTCAAAATATTTTATAGTGGTCAGTATTCAGCTTTATTATTTCTTTGGATAACGCTGAGAGCTGATAGCTGAAAGCTAAAAGCTAAAACGCAGTATGTCTTGACTTTACCATGTGTTTTGTTACGATTAATTCTGTTAACACTCAGCGCGCCCATAGCTCAGCTGGATAGAGCGTCGGACTACGAATCCGCAGGTCGGAGGTTCGAATCCTCTTGGGCGCGCCATTCTACAATTGCTTATGAAGATTAAGTGTTATGTCTCCTGAATTCCCCTATGCAGTCTTTACTTACGAAGACGCTAAGACGGCCATGTACACTCCTCTCCTGACACAAAGCTGTTTACATGACCGGAGATAGGTCTTACGTTGGCAGCCTGCATGCGTTATTCTTCATTACGCATTGTTCACCGGTAAAATGTCAGGACTCCTGTCGACTCCTGCGCCGTGCAGGACATACTGGCAAACAGCGCCGCCTAATGCTTCTACTTTACCATCTGGGGAAACCTTAATAGCGGTCCCGGCAGGAATTCCGTATCCTGTTACATTCTTTTTCCCCAGTTTAAGTACCGTCTGTAATTCCTGCCAGCCGTCCTGTTCATCGTGCGTATCACAAATAACACCCGCCAATCCGAGGCAGGGAAAAAGTTCAGCGGTTGAATCATCATTGGGGTCACGCCAGCGGACCCATTCCCTTGCCAGCATAATGCTTCCGGCCGAGAGCCCGAAAAATGGCTTACCCTGTTTATAGAGCTCAGACAGGAAATGAGTCATATTTCTTTCATTTAGTACCTCCATTCCCCTCTCTACATCCCCACCGCTGATAAAAACAATATCGGCTGATTTCAAGACATCCTGTGCCTTCTTAAGGTCCATCTTCGCAGGAGAAATAAGGACATGGTTAACCCTGCGGGCACCATTTTCTCTCAAATATTCTGCAATATGTTTAAAGAACCCTTCATCGTCATCATTCGCTGTTCCCACATAAGCAATTGTTGGCGATAGCGTTCCGCTTTCTCTAAAGACGGCCTGGATCAAAGGGTCAGGCACCTTGCGAATTCGGGATCTTCCTCCGGCGAGTAAATAAACAGGTCTCTTATTGTGTATCACTTGCTAACTTTAAAATAGTCTCTTATTAAGAGTATACCTTTCATCCAGGTAATTATCTATCTTTACAGGGAAATTGGCCCTCGAGATGCGGTACTTCCCGGAACTTTCCGGGGAGAGTGAATCTTTATACGTAACCGATATTTTTGCCTCTTTGCCGTAGAGTTTTTTCATTGATTCCGTGGCTTCTTCACTGAGCCTCTCTTTATCCGGCCGCTGACTTACCAGTTGTAATTCATAGATATCTGCCGAAACCTGGTCCAGTTGGTACTTATCAACACTCTCTAAAACACTTACAGCATCGTCTAATTCACGTGGAGTCACTAGTCTAGCGGTACAGGTTAAGGTTGCATCTGCTACCCGGCCCTCGATTGCAGAAACAATCAGACCGGAATTTCTGCCGCAGGGGCACTTGCCTGTCCCGTCAATACGAACCAGGTCTCCCACATCAAAAAGAACGATGTAATACCAATGATTATTGAAAGTAGTAATCAGGATTCTGCCCAGAAGGGGGCCGCCGTGTTCCGGTTTTAAGGGTTGAAAATCTACCCGGCAATATTCGCTGTTCTGGTGAAGCTTCCCCTCTTCGCACTGCATGAATACATACCCGGTTTCCGTTGACCCATAAGAACTGGCAACCGGCGCATCGAAGACCCGGCGGATTTGTTGGTAGTGAAAATTCGTGGGGTATTCATAAGTCAGAACGATAAGCCCGGGTTGAAAAACGGTTTTCTCACTGGCCGTAATATAACGGCATAACCTTGCCAGTAACGAAGGGTTAGCCTCAACGATGGCTGGTTGAAAGATTTCTAATTCATCAACCATCCTGTCCATAAGCTCAGGAGACCATAGTAATGGGTCGCTCTTCTCATTGAGGTAAAGGAATCGTGATAAGCGCCGTTTTTCCATGGGCAGGTCAAAATTGTCTGAAATATAACCCACGTTCCGCGGATTGCCAAGAATTGCCTCCCGGTGACTTCCTGCTGCAAACCTGTTGGCATGAGAATTGAGTTTCCAAGAAGCCCTTTCCGACGCATCCCACCATTTTTGATTCCAGATATTGGTTACGCTTATGTCAATCGTTCCGCTGGTGGTAACAAACTCTATCTCCCCGCTGTCTAAACCGCGTTTGACATCGTGGTCAGCCGGTACAAAGCCCTCCGGGAAATGTTCGCGAATATCTTTCTTGGTAAGTGCTGGCATCGCTGCATAACGTGCATCAACATGATATTCCCGGCCAGGGTCGAAGCACCGCCACGACTTATAAGCATCAAGCTCATTGAGAGCTGTTTCCAGAACATTCAGGGAACGGGCATAATAAGCAGGAGAAAATTTCCAATTTGCTGTCATCAATCGTACGCTCCTTTTAACGCGGCAACTTTACAAATACGTCTAACGGCCTCGAGCTCAGCCACCCGCCGGCCCGGGCAATGCTTCTTACATTTTAGGGCATCTTGCCAGGCAAGGCATTCTTCCATTTTCGCACGCTAAAAGGGTCAGCGAGTTATTAGGCAGACCGAGAGGTAATGCATTTCAAGACCTCGTCTTTAGCCAGTCTTCAGCGGACAAGGTGTAGAAATGTGAGGCCTCTCTCACTTCTTCAACCCGGAAACCCAGCTTCTCAAGCACTCTTCTGGCTCGCGAGTTGTGGGAGTAGGTCTCCGCCTCGATCTTGGACTGCTTCAGCTCTTTGAAACCGTAGGCGATGATCGCACCTGCAGCCTCAACCATATAGCCCTTTCCCCAGTGCTCTTTTGCCAGATCAAACCCGATCTCCCCTCGAGATCCCGCTTCAATGTCCTCGATGCTGCACGTGCCGAGGAACTCTCCAGTGGCCCTCAGCACAATTGCCCATGTAAGGCCCTTGCCACGCTGGGACTTCTCGATGAACTCGCGGATGACCAGATCTGCTTGTTCGATCTGCGTGTAAGGTTCGTCAGAGAACCAATTCGCCACGTCTGGGTCAGAGTAGTTTGTGAAGAGTTCAAGCGTGTCATCCAGGGTGATCTCTCTGAGGAGCAGACGGTCGGTTTGGAGTATTGGGAAGCTCAAAAGGAATTCCATACGAGGACTGCCTAACTAATGAAATTATATGGTTCTGTATAAGATCCCAAACAACGCTGGTTATGTAATATAAGACGCCTGCAAGTCATCTGCAGAGATACCAATTAGTATCGTGTTTTCAATGTCTTTATTCGACTAGAAAAAGATAAAAAGCAAAAAGGCCCCACCAGCCCATTGGCTGATAGGAGCTCCTGGTTTGCCCTCGTGACGACGATCTACCCATCTCCCCCTCTGAAAATGAGCAACTGCTGTTTGCTTCGCTTTACTTCCCTACTACTTCGCTCCGTAATAACTAATGGGGTTTATAACATTCGTATTGTGGAAAGCAAGGGAATAATGGAGGCAAAAGTAAAGGCAGGAATCACATGATCAATTTCATTTACTTTACAGAACAATTTTGAAGAGCTATAATTATCTCTAACGATAATCTTCGAAGAAGTTTAACGACTAAAAAATAAAGTTTTAATCTCAGGGTTTTCATCAAAGGAGGTGTAAGATGTATACGTTTATTATTCTGACTCGTTTTTCACCAGCAACTTTTGAAGATCAGAAGAAGTTACGGAACATAGCTATCCAAGTCTCCAAGCAGATTAAAAAAGATTGCCCGGGCGTTACATGGAAGGGAAGTTATGCTACCCTTGGCCGATTTGACATGGTTGATGTGGTAGAATCTGATGATCCGGAAGAGGTTGCTAAGGTCGCTATGATCATTCGAAGTTTCGGCCATGCAACAACGGAAACGCTCATGGGCATGCCATGGAACCGGTTCCTGAAAACACTATAACTGTATTAAGTTGTTGTTGAAAAAACATAAGGAAATATAGTAGAAGATTGGCGGTGGCCTGGAGAAACCTGCGAATCTGCAGGTCGGGGGTTCGAATCCGATTGGACGAGCCAGCAATTTACATTTAATAGGAGGTTACGATGAGCAAGGAATTGGGCAAGGAAATACCGTGGGAAAAGCAGAGGGATATGCTGGTCGATAGCTGTGCACTGAAGCTGCCCCGACTTTATAACGACCTGATCGAGGCGTATGGAGAAGAGAAGGGGAAAAAGGTTTATGAGGAGGTTTTTGAGGTAAGTTTCAAAAAACGGAGTGCGCAGTTTAAGGGTAAAGACATCGGCGACATCATGCTGGCTGAAGTGGGCGTATTCCCCGCTTTTGGCTGGAAGATATGGGTTGAAAAGAAAGAGGAAAACGGGGAGCCTGTCTGGTATGAACACTTGGAAAAGTGCCCTCACCTCGACGCTACGAAAAAACACAATATGCCGGTCCCGTGCGAGCCAATATGCGGCATGGACGTGAAGATGGGACAGAAATACAAGGTGGCGAACTGGCAGCGCCTAAAGCACCTGCCCGCCGGTGATTCTGAGTGTTGTTTCAGGATCACGAGATGTAAATAAAAGAGTTGCGAGTTTAGGAGTTGGGGAGTTAAGGAGTTGAGGAATTAGGAGTAATAAAACTCTTAACTCCTAACTCTTTAACTCCTTAACTGTCTCAGGTAATAAGGTACAAAATAAAAGTGAATATTGAGTATTTACAATGAGAGATTGTTTCGTTTTACTCGCAATGACAGACTGAGTGACAGCACTTTTTTCGTCATTGTGATGAGTCCGCCTTGGCGGACGAAGAAGCAATCCCTGTTATTCAGCAAGAACTATGGACGAACATTACATGAAGATAGCCCTGGAAGAGGCTCAGAAGGCCTACGAAAAGGGTGAGGTCCCGGTGGGCGCCGTTATGATCCATGAGGGGAATATTATTTCACAGGCTCACAATCAACCCATTTCCCTCAATGACCCCACTGCCCATGCTGAGATCCTGGCATTACGGCAGGCAGCAAAAAAACTCGGCAATTACCGCCTCACTGGCTGCACCCTTTACGTTACGATTGAGCCCTGCCTCATGTGCACCGGTGCAATGCTCAATGCCCGGATTGATTGCCTGGTGTTCGGGGCACTTGACCCCAAAGGCGGGGCAATCTTTTCAAGGTATAGTTTGAAAGAGAATGGGGGAATGGATTATCCCCTTAATATAACCCAGGGTGTTCTCAAGGAGGAATGTGGAGAGATCATCCAGAGGTTCTTCAGAGAGAGACGTGTAGGGGCGTATGGCAATACGCCCTTACTTAATCGTTTGAAAAATAAAGGAGAGGTACCGAAGTGGTCATAACGGGGTCGACTCGAAATCGACTGTCCCGAGTGATTGGGACCGTGGGTTCGAATCCCACCCTCTCCGCCATAACACGTTTGGTCATTCTTATGATAGGTCTTTATCCGAAGACGGACCGCAAGGTCTTATGGCCTGCACTTCGCGGTAAGTCTTTTCTCAGGGCATGGTCGGCCAAGGAACTGATTCTTTAGCTCTTTTTCTTTTTAAGAAGACCAATGGACATTATTTTTCTTATCCTCTTCTTGGTTTTTATCCTGGCATCCCTTGGCCTCATTCTTCTCTGTGAAAAAATTTAGGAGGCTGGTTCTATGATAGCCATTTACTGGATCGGCGGCGTTATTGCATTGTTGCTCCTCATTTACCTGTTTGTTGCGCTCTTAAAGCCAGAGTTGTTCTGATGAATGTCAACAACATCCTTTACATGGTTCATGTGTACGAAGGGAACGCCCCGGGCCTCGCCAGAATTCTGGGACCCATAGAGCGTCTCCTTTACCGTATCTGCGGAATCAACCCCGAGGAAGAGATGACCTGGAAAACTTATGCCGCGGCAATGCTTTTCTTCAACACGGCGGGATTCCTCGCGGTCTACGCTCTTCAGCGCTTGCAAGCGCACCTCCCCCTGAATCCAATGTTGTTTCCCGCAGTCAGTCCTGACTCCGCATTCAACACAGCGGTGAGTTTTGCGACCAACACCAATTGGCAGGGCTACGGCGGCGAAACTACCATGAGCTACCTAACCCAGATGCTGGGCCTGGGCGTCCAAAATTTTCTCTCGGCGGCGACGGGTATGGCCTGCCTGATTCCCTTGATCCGGGGCTTTGCACGAAAGCAAGCCCAGGCCATTGGCAATTTCTGGGTCGATATGATCCGGAGCGTGCTTTACATTCTTCTCCCCCTTTCAGCGGTGCTTGC
Organism: Pseudomonadota bacterium; assembly: GCA_026388815.1. Taxonomy (GTDB): domain Bacteria; phylum Desulfobacterota; class WTBG01; order JAPLJA01; family JAPLJA01; genus JAPLJA01. The sequence goes on along the minus strand of JAPLJA010000088.1, from coordinate 247 downwards.
AGTGTTTCTTGTGTCTCAGGGTGTTGTTCAAACCCTTAAGCCCAGTCTATAGAGAGTGGAAACGAGCGAACCACTTTCCTCTCAGCTTCTGGATACTTAAGGGCGATTTGATGAAGAATATAATAGTGCAGAAGATCGGTAAGTTAGATTGGGAATCAGGGCCTGATCCTACAGCATACGATAGTGGAGGCAAGAACTGGGCGCAAACAGGTCCGTCTAAACCTATTGCTAAGTATGCACAGTGGGT
>JAPLJA010000055.1 GCA_026388815.1 Pseudomonadota bacterium | reverse complement strand
AATATGCAGCAGGCAGCACGTATTTCTGATGAGACTGGATTTATGCTGTTAGGTGAACTCATAGAGTTTGGCAAAACGGAGGATATCTTTACCAAGCCTAAAGAGAAAAGCACTGAGGATTATATTACGGGCAGATTCGGATAATGTATTCATTAAAAGAATTAAAAGAGGAGTAAAGAATGGAAAGACATTTTCATCATGAACTGAAAGAACTCAAAGAAGACCTGCTCAAGATGGGAGGTCTGGTAGAAACTGCCATCCATAATGCTGTCTCTGGGTTAGTTTCAAGGGATAATCACCTTGCCGAAAGAACGATCAAGGAAGACGAGAAAATTAATGCCCGCGAGATTTTGATTGAAAAAAAGTGCCTGGAACTCCTTGCCCTCCAGCAGCCCATGGCCGGAGACCTCCGCTTCATCGTTTCGGCCTTGCAAATCACCAAGGACCTGGAGAGGATGGGTGATCAGGCGGTCAACATAGCTGAGAGGGCGCTCATCTTAAATCAGGAGCCACCGGTAAAACCTTTTATCGATCTCCCCAAGATGGCTACTTTGGTGGAGTCCATGGTAAAAGACAGCCTCGATGCTTTTGTGAACCGGGACGTAAAGAAAGCAAGGAAGGTGTGTGAGGGGGATGACCAGGTGGACAATTACAACGAAAAGATCTTTCATGAACTTCTCTCTATCATGATTAAAGATCAGACAACCGTCAGCCGGGCCGTGTATTTAATACTCATCGGAAGATCCTTGGAGAGGATTGCCGACCACGCCACCAACATCGCAGAAGATGTGATTTACATGGTCGAGGGCAGGGTGATCAAGCACCACGCAGAGGAAAAAGGAGAATCAACTTTATAGATTAATAAGCTTGTTTTGATGGAAGTTTGCTGTGAGGTCTCTGAAAGACAGGGTTCCTCGTTGCTCAACAACATTTTTTCGACAATTCAGTAAGGGCGATTCATGAATCGCCCCTACAGGGAACCCTGTCTTCAACTTTTTCAGAGATCTCGCTGTTGACCCTTGACACAACCCGGCAATTTGGATATGTTTTAACCTCTTTTAAAAATTGAAGTTTTTCACATGAAGGGATTACTGTGGCAAGAGAAGTTTTTATCATAAGCGGTGCAAGGACACCCATTGGCAACTTCGCTGGGGCGTTAAGCACGTTCTCTGCCTCTGAGCTGGGTGGAGTGGTAATTGCAGAAGTGATCAGGAGGGCAGGGATCGCAGTCGGTGAGGTGGATGAGGTAAACATGGGGAATGTCCTTCCTGCCGGGCTGGGACAGAACCCGGCACGGCAGGCAATGTTAAAGGCCAGTCTCCCTTATGATGTCGGCGCCACAACGATTAATAAGGTATGCGGTTCTGGTCTGAAGGCTGTAATGATGGGTGCCCAGGCGATCCTCTGCGGGGATGCCGATGTCGTGGTGGCAGGCGGGATGGAGAGTATGAGCCAGGCGCCGTATTATCTCAACAAAGCCCGTTTTGGCAGCAGGATGGGGAATATACCGTTGATCGATGGAATGGTTTATGACGGTCTCTGGGACGTGATCAGCGATTTTCACATGGGCTATACCGCAGAACTGGTATCAGAAAAGTACGGGGTGAGCAGGGAGGCAATGGACGAGTATGCCTTTCATTCCAACGTAAAGGTCTTACGGGCTATGGCAGCGGGGAAGCTGCAACAGGAGATCGTTCCGGTTGAGGTTCCTCAGAAGAAAGGCGGGGCTGTTCTGATTGCCGTGGATGAAGGCCCCAGGGAGACAACGGTGGAAGCATTATCCAGGCTGAAGCCGGCCTTTAAACCGGACGGCAAGGTGACTGCAGGGAATTCCTCCAAGATAAGTGATGGTGCGGCTGCTCTCCTCCTCATGTCAGGCGAGAAGGTTAAGGAAAAGCAGGTTACTCCTTTAGCAAGGGTGGTTGCCCAGGGATCAGCCGGAGTTGAATTGAGGGATGTGCTGGTGGCGCCGATCTGGTCTATTCCCCGGGTGATTAAGAAGGCTGGATTGAGCATGGACGACATAGACCTGCATGAAATAAATGAGGCATTTGCCGCTTCCACGATTGCAGTCATGAAAACCCTGGGCATTGATCCTGCACGGGTGAATGTACATGGCGGTGCTATAGCCCTGGGTCATCCCATTGGTGCGAGCGGGGCGAGGGTCCTGGTAGCCCTGCTCAATGCCCTGCAGGAAAAAAAGGTAAAAAGGGGGATGGCTTCTCTCTGCCTCGGCGGGGCAGAAGCGGTATCGCTCATTATCGAAAATCAACAGGTGTAACGGGGGTGAAGTATGGAAATTAAAACCTTTGCAGTCATCGGGGCAGGGCAGATGGGGACTGGCATTGCCCAGGTAGCTGCCAGCAAAGGTTATACCGTAGTCTTGAACAGCACGAAGGATGTTTCACTGGAAAAGGCCATGCACAACATCGTTCTCGGCCTGGAGAAGAGCGTCGAGAAGGGAAAGCTCAGTCCGGAAGAAAAGGACAAGATAGTAAAGAAAATCATGGTTACTACCCGTCTTGGAGATATTGCACCGGCTGATTTTGTGGTTGAGTCAGTGGTCGAGGATGAACGGGTAAAGATAAATCTCTTCCGGCAGCTTGAAGAAATCTGCCGTCCGGAGGTAATCCTGGCAACCAATACAAGCTCCGTCTCTCTTGCCAAGCTGGCGAAGGTGACCAACCGGTCTGACAAGGTGATCGGCATGCACTTTATGTACCCGCCGGTTCAGATGAAACTGGTGGAGATTATCCGCGGCCTGGTCACGTCTGATGAGACCTTCCATATAGTTAAACAGCTTGCCATAAATCTGGGCAAGACCCCTATTGAGTCAAAAGACCTTCCCTGTTTTATCACCAGCCGGGTTATTCAAACCATGATCAATGAAGCGATCTACTGCCTCTATGAAGGGGTAAGTGTTAAGGAAGATATTGATACCGCTCTGAAACTGGGTATGAATCACCCCATGGGTCCCCTTGAGCTGGCTGACTTCATCGGTCTGGATGTGGTTCTGTCGATGCAGCAGAGTATGTATGAAGGGTTTAAAGATGCGAAGTATCGTCCCTGTCCCCTCCTGACCAAGTATGTCGAGTCAGGCTTCCTCGGGCGGAAGACCGGGAGAGGATTTTATCAGTATGATGAGAAAGGGGAGAAGATATACTAAGGCTGGTTGCGCATAGGATTCTTCGTTGCTCAACAACATTTTTTCGACAATTCTAAATCTCGCTCCACTGCAAATTCGAAACTCACCGCCTGCGGAGGTTCAGACATCTGAATTTGCAACCGTTCCGCCTCGATAGAATTGTTACCGAAAAAATCTTTATTCGCACTCAGAACCCTATGTGCGAGTTTTTCAGAACTTGTTTAGGAAAGATATGAAGTACCAGAATCTGACAGTTGAGAAAGAAGAAAAAATAGCTGTAGTCAGCATTGACCGGCCTAAATTTCTCAATGCCCTTAACACGGAAACCCTGAGGGAACTTGAGGATTGTTTGAAGGCCCTGAGCGAAGACCCTGCGGTGCGGGTTGTGCTGATCACGGGCAAAGGAAAGAGTTTTGTGGCTGGGGCTGATGTGAAAGAGATGTACGGCATGAATGAAAGAGAGGCTTTTCATTTTTCTCTACTCGGGCACAGGGTGCTGGAACTGATCCAGGAGATTGACAAGCCGGTCATTGCGGTGGTAAACGGCTTTGCCCTGGGGGGTGGGCTGGAACTGGCCATGGCTTGTGATCTCATCATCGCATCGGAGAAGGCAAAGCTGGGTCTCCCCGAGGTGAATCTGGGAGTATTTCCGGGTTTCGGAGGAACTCAGAGGCTTGCCCGTCTGGTTGGTATGCGAGATCGGGCTGGTCAATCAGGTTCTGCCGGATGATGAACTCCTGATGAAAGCGAAGGAGCTGGCACAGAGGATAGCTGAAAAGAGCGGAAATGCCCTTGCCCTGGCAAAGAAAGCGATTAACCAGGGGCGGGAAGAAATGGGCCTCTCCTCCGGTCTTGCCCTGGAGCGTGAATTATTTGCCCGGTTATTTACTCATCCTGATCAAAAGGAAGGGATGACTGCATTCGTAGAAAAAAGAAAACCAAAGTTTCAGTAAGGATGACCGCATGGATTTCAGTTTCACCGAAGAACAGAAGATGATCCGGAAAATGGCAAAGGACTTTGCCCAGAAAGAGCTTGTCCCAGTTGCAGCAAGGCTGGATGAGACTTCCGATTACTCTATCCTGACCAACAACCTGAAGAAGATGGCCGGGCTCGGGCTGATGGGAATGAACATCCCTGAAGAATACGGCGGCTCGCAGGTTGGGAGCATAGCCTACAGCCTCGCTATGACTGAGATCGGAAAAGCCTGTGCCTCCACTGCCGTAACCATGTCGGTTACCAATATGGTGAACGAGGTGATCCTGGAGTTCGGGACTGAAGAGCAGAAGAGAACGTATATTCCCCGGCTCTGCAGCGGTGAGTATGTAGCTGGCTGCTTTGGGTTGACAGAAAGCAGTGCCGGTTCTGATCCCCTGGGCATGAAGGCAACCGCCGTAAGGGATGGAGATGGCTATGTAATCAACGGAAGTAAGATCTTCATTACCAGTGCTGAATATGGGAACATTGTAATTGTCTGGACTGTAACTAACAAAGAAGTAAAGAGAGACAAAGGATTAAGCGCCTTCATCGTGGAACGGGGAACTCCTGGCTACGCCGTGGGGAAGAGCGAACACAAGATGGGTCAGAAGGGTTCCGCTACCAATGAGATATCCTTTACCGACTGCCGCGTCTCTGCAAAAAACCTGCTCGGCAAGGAGAACGATGCTTACCGGATTGCCATGATGGAACTGGCAGGAGGGAGGATCGGGATCGGTTCTCTCGCCGTCGGCATCGGGCTGGCTGCCATGGAGTTCGCCACTGCCTATGCCAAGGAACGGGTCCAGTTTGGCGAGCCGATCGCCAACTTCGAGGCGATTCAGTGGATGATTGCTGATTCCTTCACCGAGCTTGATGCTGCCCAACTCCTCATCCTCCGGGCTGCTTACCTGAAGGAGAAAGGAATGCCTTTCCGTAAAGAGGCATCAATGGGGAAGCTCTATGCCACCGAGGCAGCCTGCCGTGCCTGTGATAAGGCAGTGCAGATCTTAGGCGGTTACGGGTATGTGAGCGAATATCCGGTGGAGCGGTTTTACCGGGATGTGCGTGTTACCAGGCTCTACGAAGGAACCTCCGAAATTCAGCGCCTGGTGATAGCCAAGACGATACTGAATGAAGTGGGGAAGTAAGAAAAGATCGTTCTTAAAAGCACACCCGGTTTACTTCTTCCAGAGTGGTTATTCCTTTCATGCTCTTCTCAAGGCCGTCCTCCCGCAGGGTCTTCATGTTCTGCGTTCTGCGGGCTGATTCCAGGAGCTCAGCGGCAGAGGCCCTCCTTAAGATGAGTTCCCGGACAGCATCATCCACCAGCATCAGTTCAAAGATGCCGCTCCTGCCGTGATAACCGGTCTGGCGGCAGCTCTTGCACCCTTTCCCATGGTAGAAGACAAACTCTCCCTTCTTTTCTGAAAGGTTGAAGCTCCTGAGAGTGCGTTCATGCGGTACATAGGCTACCTTACAGTTCGGGCAAACGGTTCTCACCAGCCTCTGGGCGAGGACGCCGATGGTGGAGGAGCCGATAAGGAACGGTTCGACCCCCAGCTGAAGCATGCGGCTGAGCGCACCGACAGCATCGTTGGTATGGAGGGTGGAAAAAACCAGATGACCGGTCATGGCTGCCTGGAAGGCAATCTCTGAGGTCTCGAGGTCACGGATTTCTCCTACCATGATGACGTCCGGGTCCTGCCTGATGATGGAGCGCATCCCGTTGGCGAACGTGATTCCTGCCTTGGGGTTTACCTGGGTCTGACGGATAAGATTGAGCCGGTATTCTACAGGATCTTCAATCGTGATGATGTTCTTCTCAGTTGAGTTTATGGTATTCAGGGTGGCATAGAGAGTGGTGGTCTTTCCGCTTCCCGTGGGGCCGGTGACCAGGACTATGCCGTAAGGAGTGCTTACTGCCTCCTGATATTTATCCAGTGTCTCTTTGGCAAAGCCTAAGTCCTGCAGGCGGAGGATTGCGCTGCTCTGGTCGAGGATACGGAGCACCACATTCTCGCCGTAGATCGTGGGGAAGCACGATACCCTGAACTCGATCTCCTTGCCGTCTACTTTCATCTTGAAACGCCCATCCTGAGGAGCGCGGGTCTCTGCAATATCCATATTCCCCAGGACCTTGATGCGGGAGATGATCGTGGTCTGGAGATATTTGGGAGGAGAAGAAGTTTCGAGGAGGATACCGTCGATCCGGTACCGTATGCGCAGGTTTTTTTCTTCCGGTTCAATATGGATATCACTGGCTTTCTCCCGTACCCCCTGGAGGATGACGAGGTTCAGGAGACGGATGATCGGCGCCTCTTTTTCGTCCTCGGTTATTTTTACTTCCCCCGCCCTTTCACTTACAGCTTTTACTTCTTTTCCGGATATTTCCCTCACCATATCTTCAAGGGACCCGGAAATTCCGTAGCACTGATCGAGCGCCCGGTTCAGCTTTTCTTCGGTAGAGATTACTGCCTCGATCTCGCATCCTGCTTTCAGCTTTGCCTCATCGATGGCGAAGAGATTGAGAGGGTCGGTCATGGCGACGGTTAAGACGTTCCCGATCTTGAAGAGGGGGATCAGCTGGTGACGGCGTCCACATAGGGGATGCCGGCCTGATCTCCCAGCGTTTCAATAATTACTTCTTCAGTGAGGTACCCCAGGCGGATGAGTTCCTTGCCCAGCCGGAGGCCGCTCTTCTTCTGGCTTTCCAGTGCGCTCTTCAGTTGGTCCGGGGTGATCACCCCGGAAGCGATGAGCATTTCTCCCAGGAGTTTTCTTTTCTTTATCTCAGTCATTCTTTACCATCTCCTTTATCTGCGAAGGTCGCTCAAGTGATTGCTGACCTTCTCCGCCAATCCCTGATATGCCGGTCCAGAGACAGAGATGAACTTCTGGTAGTATTCTTCAGCCTTCCCTCTTTCTCCCATCCCCTCCAGGAGGACAGCGAGGTTATAGAGGCTTTCCGGGTGAGTGTGATTCAGGGACAGTGCTTTTTCAAGCATTGCCTTAGCCTTCACCCGGTCGTTGAACCTCTTATAGAGAAGGGCGAGGTTGACATACGTCTCAATGTTCCCAGGGTTGATTTTAATCGCCCCTTGATAATAAGAGAGAGCC
>JAPLJA010000205.1 GCA_026388815.1 Pseudomonadota bacterium | reverse complement strand
GGTGGGCACCGGCCCCTTCATCCTTGAGGAGTGGAAGCACAACGTCTCGCTGAAGATGACTGCCAACCCGAATTATTTTGACAATAAGGCAAAAGTGCTGGGGATCATCTACCGCGTCATCCCGGAAGACTTAACTGCCGTGTACGAATGCTCTTCGGGGAACCTCGACCGGCTCTCCATCCCCCAGGCTGAATTCAGGAGGTTCATAACTCATCCTCAGTGGAAGGGATTGATTAAGGAGGCTGTCACTCTCAACACCTATTACCTTGGCCTCAACTGCCGAAAGCCCCCCTTCGATAATCCAAAGGTGAGGCAGGCGATGAATTACAGTGTCGACCGGGAAAAGATCCTGAAGACCCTGCTCGAAGGGAGAGGAGAGTTAGCCTCAGGCCCTGTCCCTCCAGTCCTGCTGCCTGCAGGTGAAACGGTTCCCGGATACGGGTATAACCCGGACAGAGCCCGCTCTCTCCTCAAAGAGGCTGGTTATCCTGACGGTTTTGAGATAAAGATCTACCAGAGCTCGGACCAGGAGACACTGGAGGTGCTGGAGGTCATCCAGCAGTACCTGGAGAAGGCAGGGATCAGGGCGCAGATCATCCAGCGGGAGTGGAGCTCATTCAAGGAGGCATTGAACAAGGGGGAAGCTGACTGCTTCTGGCTCTCCTGGTGGGCTGATTACCCTGATGCTGAAAACTTCCTCTTCCCCACTTTCCACTCGGGGAACTGGGGAGCAGGGGGCAACCGCGCCTACTTTAAAGACGGAGAAATTGATCGTCTGATCGAAGAGGCACAGAGGACGATGGCCTCCGGAAAACGCCTCTCCCTTTATCGGGAGATAGAAAAAAAGATCCTTACTCAGGCACCCTGGGTATTCTTCTGGCACAAAAAGGAATATGTGGTAACCCAGCGGTGGGTGAAAGGCGTGAAGTTGTATCCCCTGCCGGGGGTGGATAAGGGAACAGAGGCCTCGTTAGACACGGAGACGCGGAGATAGGGAGACGCGGTGAGGGGGAGATACAGATTTCCCCGCGTCCCCGCATCACACCATCCCCGCGTCAACACTCTCTTGGCGAAAAGAGGAATTAAATTGCCATGGTTATCTATTTGCTGCGTCGCATCGCAACTCTGATCTTAACCCTTCTCGGCATCACCTTCGTCACCTTCCTGCTCATCAAGTCACTGCCGGGAGACCCGGTGGAAGGGTTGATCGGGGAGAGGGCTGAGCAGGCAACGGTCGAGAGGATCCGCAGGGAGATCGGCGCTGACCAGCCGATGCTCCTTCAATACCGCGGCTATCTGAAACTGGTTTTCACCGGCGACCTCGGTACCTCGTACTATACGAACAGAAAGGTCCTTGATGACCTGAAAGCAAAGTGCCTCCACACCTTCGAGCTTGCCTTTGCCGCCATGCTCTTTGCCTCGCTCACCGGGATTCTCCTCGGGACACTGATGGCAGTGAGCCGGGGAAGCATCATAGACAGGATCGGCCTCCTCGTCTCGGCAGGCGGAATCTCGCTTCCGGTGTTCTGGCTCGGATTGACCCTGATGCTCATCTTCTCCTTTCTCATCCCGCTGCTCCCGCCTTCGGGCATGGGCGAAGGAGAGCTCATCTACCTCATCCTTCCTGCGAGCACCCTCGGGATCAGTTCTGCCGCCTATATCGTAAGGATCACCCGCTCGAGCCTGCTTGAAGTGCTCACTCAGCCTTACATAACCACTGCCCGTTCCAAGGGCCTGACGAAAACAAAGGTGATCTTAAAGCATGCCCTGAAGAACGCCCTCCTCCCGATCATCACGCTCATCGGCCTGGATTTTGGAAGCTACCTGAACGGCTCCGTTTTGACCGAGACCATCTTCGGATGGGACGGCGTAGGTAGATATGCGGTGGAAGGGATTATGAGGAGGGACTATCCCGTGGTCATGGGCACCGTCCTCGTAGGCGCTGCCTTTTTCGTATTCATCAACTTCTTCGTTGACCTCATCTACCTTTACCTCGACCCGAGGATTCGGGTGAGAGAGTGATCTATGGAATGGGAAACACTCATTAAACACCTGAAAAAAAACTCCTGGGCAGTGACCTCTCTTGTTATCATCCTCGTCTTCATCCTGACCGCCTTCCTCGCCCCTCTCCTGTCACCCTACGACCCGCTTTCAATCAACCTGGACAGCCTGAAGCTCCCGCCTTCCGGCAGCCATCTCTTCGGGACAGACAGCAAGGGAAGGGATATCTTAAGCCGGGTAATCTTTGGAGCCCGTTATTCCCTCCTCATCGGGTTTGCTGTCACCTTTACCTCCATCACATTCGGTATCATCGTAGGCGCCCTTGCAGGGTACTTCAGGGGGAAGACCGATATCATCATCACCATGCTCATTGACCTGGTGCTCGCCTTTCCGAGCCTGCTTCTCGCAATTGGGATAAGTGTGGCCCTTCCTCCCGGCATCATGTCCGTCTTCCTTGCACTGACCCTCGTAGGGTGGGCTCCCTTTGCCCGTTTGATCCGGGGCATCGTCCTTTCACTCCGGGAATCGCAGTTTGTGGATGCGGCTAAAGTAATAGGCTGTTCGCCCTTGCGGATTCTTTTTCTCCACATCATCCCCAACTGCCTGCCCATAACCATCGTGGCCGCCAGTTTGAAAATTGGCAGTTTCATTCTCTCCGAGTCTGCCCTGAGCTTCCTCGGCCTGGGGATTCAGCCTCCCACCCCGACCTGGGGATCCATGGTGAGCCTGAACCGCACCTACCTCCTCTCCTCCCCCTGGATGATCATCTTCCCCGGCCTCGCTATCATGGTGACGGTGCTCGTCTTCAACATCCTCGGCGATTTCCTGCGGGATTACCTCGACCCGCACCTCAGGCTCTAACCTCTCCTTTCACCGAAAGAAAATATTTTATGTGCATATATACCTCTACACTTGACATATACATATAAAGTCTTTACCATCCTCTATAGTTTCAGCTAAATAACAATACAGGGAGATATGATTATGGAAGAAGTTAACGCATTAACAGTCCGAAACAATCTGGGAAAAATACTGGATCGTTTACAAAAGAAGGGGGAGCCAATTCTCATCAGTAAAGGCAGAAAAATAAGAGCAGTTCTGGTGACGCCAGAACAGTTTGAAAAACGATTTTTGGATTGGCAGGCTGAAGAAAAGAAAGAGTTGCTCCTGAATGCTATTAAAGGGATGAGAAAAAAGAAACTGGGAGAAAAAAGCAGTCTGACTATCCTGCGCAATCTGCGGGGATATAAATCATGATCTGGGTTATTGATGCTTCTGTTGCAGTCCGGTGGTTCATAGGTGATGAGATGCACCCGAATGCAGACAGAGTATTAGTGAAACTCATTGATCAGCCAGGGATATTCACAATTCCAGAACTTTTTGCCTTTGAAGTTTATGCGGTATTACAACGCGCTCATCCGGATGGCCTTGAAGCATTCCAAAAGGGCATCATTCCTCTACTTCAAGGGGGTATCTTACGCCATCCGATGACGGAAAAACTTGCCATGAAAGCCAATCAATTCGTCAAATATGGATTGACTGGATACGACGCCTGCTATGCTGCCCTCGTATCCTGGTTTATCGGCAAGAATATGCCTCCAAACTGGCCTTAATAATCAACATCTTCGGAGATTCACTGCGGGATTACCTCGATCCACACCTGAGGATTTAAGTCTCTTCATATTCACTTGACATGCATAATAATTCAGATTGTCATTCCCTTTGGGTTCAATCGACTTATGAGATTTTTATATAGAGATATTCACTTATGAAAACCTCAGCTGTTTCAGTTAAAAGACAAGTTGTAATACCTTTCAAACTGCGCCACAACTACGGAATAAAGAAAGGGACACGCATTTACGGAGAGATACGCATGGTGCCGGTCACGCATGATTTCATCGATCTCAATATCGGCTTTCTCGGCACGAAAGGAAAGCTGAGGCGGGCTCTAGCAGCAGAGAAAAAGGGAGAGTAAGCATACTAAAAAATTAAGTCGGTTAAGGTTTGCTTTCTTTTTTTCAAAATAAAAAATAGGCTTATACTAAAATGAAGATAAGACCTCTTCCATTATTGAGCTGTAGGAATAAACAAAATGAAGAAAATTAACATAACGGACAGCCAACTATGGCAAACGACCTCACAACTCGGACAAAGTTATGGCTATCGAGTAAAAATATCCTAATAAATGTCAAACATGATGAATAAATGGAGAGAATTTCAAATAAGATGCTAGCATCGGTGTTGGATACTCTGTAGCAATTGTTTAATGAATGAATTTCCTAAATCACATCACCCAGTGGGGTCGTTTCGCCATCCACGTGCTTACCGTTTCATAGAGCCAGTCTTCAAGGCCTCTGACCAGGTAAAACTTCGGCAAAAGGAGATTGTCATCGGCGGTGATCATATCTTCATCAACAGCCCTCTTTGCCAGGGCCGTGTTCGGGTAGATGCGGACGCCGACGGTGACCTTCAAGGTATCTAACGGCAGGGAATCGGCAAAGACAAGGCTCTCTTCGACCGACCCTTTCGTTTCGCCAGGACCACCTAACAACAGAAACCCCGTCTGACGGATTCCGTAGTCAACAAGAAGTTGAGAGGTCTTCCGCACATCGTCTGGCTTATACCTTTTGTTCATGATGCGCAGGATCCGTTCAGAGCCGCTTTCAAACCCCAGGCTGACTTCGCTGCATCCTGCGCTCGCCATGTCCTTGACTAAATCTTCTTCGATCTGCTCAGGATAAATGATGCACATCCACGATATTCCCAATCGCTGAGCTATCAATGAGCGGCAGATCTCCCTGGCATAGGAGGAAGGGATGTTGAAGATATTATCAGTGAAATAGAAGTGCCGGAATCCGGCCTCCACATGGCGAGCTATCCCCTCAACGATAGCCCCCGGAGAACGTCTGCGAATAGCGTTGCCCTCAATAGCCGGCGTGGAACAGTAGCTGCAATTCATAGGGCATCCCCGTTTTATGGGAAAAGGGATCCAGAATTCCGGGAAGTTCAAATTACAGGAACGCCACAGGTGATGATCGGGGAGCGGTATCCCATCCAGGTCCTGGATAAAAACCCTCGGGGATTGCAGGCCATGTCCTGGAAGATAGAGGCCAGGGATTCCCTCAAGGCCAGCTCTTTCCTGAATGCGAGCTATCAGGGCAGGGAATGCCCTCTCTCCTTCTCCCTGAATTCCCATGTCAGCCCCTACGTATGCAAGGGAGGCTTCCGGGTAGATGCTGTAGCCAGCACCACCCACGACAACCTGAGCATTAGAAAAATCCCTGCAATCAGCTACTACTCCTTTCTCCTGATCAAGGAGGAATTTTGTGTTTTTCATGCACTGATCATCAATGTTCCGGAGCGAGATGCCTATAACATCCGGACGAAACTCTTCCAGAGCCTCCCTGATGACCATGCGGACGTCAGGCTGATTCAATAAATCTACTACTCTAACATCATGGCCAACCTTTTCTGTTGCAGTGGCGACGCAAACCAATCCCAGAGGCAGGGTAGGCATATTGATCTGTTCCGTATTTGCGGAGATGAATAAGACTCTCATATTTTCATTATACAGCATCCTGCACGTTAACAAAATCGGTGGATGAATACAGCAATTTTGTGTAAGATTGAATTCAACCTATAGGATTTCTAAGGAGACTTACGGTGGATGCTGCAACAATTAAAAAGATTTTACACGACGAACTGGGAATAAAGAAGGA
>JAPLJA010000122.1 GCA_026388815.1 Pseudomonadota bacterium | reverse complement strand
AAAAGGCGGTATCTTAGGGTTCTATGAGGCTTTCAGGAAATATCTCATCAGTAGTCTCACCAAAGAAGAATTTGCAGACCTCTACTCCCAGACCATCACCTACGGGCTTTTTGCCGCCCGTACACGTTCAGAGAACAGCTTTAATAGAAAACTTGCCTACGATAACATTCCTCATACCATTGGGATTTTAAGAGATGTGTTCAAATTCATCTCGCTTGGTGAACTGCCTCAGCAGATGGAATGGATCGTTGATGATATCTCAGAGGTCTTAGCAGTCACAGATGTCAGAAATATCCTTCATAAATATTTCCACGAAGGTAAAGGGAAAGACCCCATCGTCCATTTCTATGAAACCTTTCTAACTGAATATGACCCGACCACGAGAGAAAAGAGGGGTGTGTATTACACACCTGAACCGGTAGTCTCCTACATTGTCCGCTCTCTGCACCACATTCTAAAAGAGCATTTTGGGAGAAAAGACGGTTTTGCCAGTGAATCAGTCACCGTGTTAGACCCTGCTGCTGGAACCCTTACCTTTTTGGCTGAGGCAGCCAAGTTAGCAACAGAAGAGTTCACCTCTAAATATGGTGAAGGTGGAAAGGAAAATTTCATCAAGGAACATATTCTCAAAGACTTCTATGCCCTTGAGCTGATGATGGCGCCGTATGCAGTCGGTCACTTGAAGATGTCCTTTCTCCTGGAGGAACTTGGCTATCGACTTAAAGAGGATGACAGGTTCAAACTCTATCTGACCAATACCTTAGAAATGGAAGAATTGGCTCAGGTTGATATCCCCGGCATGACTTCGCTTTCTGAAGAATCACACCTGGCAGGAAAGGTGAAAAAAGAGACACCGATCTTAGTTATTCTCGGCAATCCGCCGTATTCAGTAAGTTCTGTTAACAAATCTGATTTCATAGAAAAAGAAATGGAACTCTATAAGGAAGATGTTCGAGATGAAAAGAACATCCAGCCACTATCAGACGATTACATTAAGTTCATCCGCTTTGCCCATTGGAAGATTGAACAGGCAGGCAACGGCATCATTGGAATGATCACGAATAACTCATATCTCTCAGGTCTAATACATCGGGGTATGAGGAATAAATTACTCGAAAGTTTCAATGAGATTTATATTTTAAACCTCCATGGAAATAGCCGTATTGGCGAGAAGTGTCCAGACGGCAGTAAAGATGAAAATGTATTTGATATCCAGCAAGGAGTCTCGATCGCCTTATTCATCAAAAGCAAAACAAAAAGAGGACAAGGCAAAGTTTATTATGAGGATATTTATGGATTCAGAGAGAAAAAATACGAATTTTTGGGGAAACATGATATCCGCTCAACTGAATGGAAAGAACTAAATTCGGCGGAACCCTCCTTCTTCTTTGTTAAGAAAGATTTAACCCATCAGACAGAGTACAACAATTTTTGGTCAGTGCCAGAAGTCTTCATAAAAAACTCCAGTGGAGTAAAAACACACCGTGATCATTTGTTAATTGGCTTCACAAAAGAAGAAGTGAAGCAAAGAATTAGAACTTTTACCAGTGATCTGCCTGATGAATTGGTAAAACAAGGGTTGGATTTAAAAGATACAAGGGATTGGAAAATAAAGAATGCAAGGGATAGTGTAAAGAGACTTGATTGGACTAAATATTTTAGACTGTACTCTTATCGTCCATTCGATATTAGAGACATCTGCTATATTCAGAATCTAATTGATAGGGGATGTGATAGATGGGAATTAATGCAGAATTTTTTTGAAGAAAATTTAGGAATCGTCACTATACGTTCAGAAGCAAAGCAGGTTGATTTCTCACATGCATTTATTGCCGACTCTGTTACTGACATACATTACGCTGGTGGACAGACTTATGTATTTCCACTCTTTCTTTATGCTAGTAATGATAAAGAAGACCTCTTCAACTTTGAGAAAGCAGACAAACAAAGACAACCTAATATTAATCAAAAAGTTCTTACAACTCTTACCGAAGCCTTCAAAAAGAAACCATCCCCTGAAGAAATTTTTTTCTACATCTACTCCGCCCTCTACTCCACCACCTACCGCACCAAGTATGCCGAATTCCTGAAGATAGATTTTCCACGGGTTCCTTTTACAAAGGATTACACTCTATTCAGCAAGATGGCTGAATATGGGAAACATCTTGTTGATCTGCACCTACTCAAGTCTCCAGACCTCGACCCGCCTGTCGCCAAATTTCAAGGCAAGGGAACAGATAAGGTTGAAAAGGTAAAATATGAAGATGGACGAGTGGCCATAAACAAAGACCAGTATTTTGAAGGTGTGAAACCAGAGGTCTGGCAGTATCAGATTGGCGGATATCAGGTCTGCGACAAGTGGCTGAAAGACAGGAAAGGAAGAAGCCTATCCCTTGAGGATATGAAACATTACTGTAAGGTTGTTACGGCTCTTGTAAAGACGATAAAGATTCAGACAGCGATTGATGTCATTTATACGGAGGTGGAAAAGGAAACCATTGGATAATTATACATTATGATTAAAATTCGGGGTTGAACAAATGTCGTTGGAAGATAACAGCACGACAAGGAAATTCTTTCAGCAAATAGCTCTTCTAGGCCCTGCCATATTCCTGGAGCGTCTTGTTCCTAAAGAAAAAATAGAACTTGAGTATCTCCAATTCAATCAGAAAAATGCCAAAAATTTCCTATTACTGAAATTACTGACCGAGGTTCAGAAGACAGGGTTTGTATTTTCTAGATGGAACTCTTTTAGGGAAAGTAATACCTGGTCAGACGCCGGAAGTGTAAACGATCAAATCCTAGAAACATTTATCGATGAACAGAGTCTATGGCAAAGGAAATTGATGGAAGGTCTGGTGTTGCTTATTAATTTCTCTTCGACCAATGAATTACCCTTCTATTACCACCTGCTTCTGCTTCGGGAACTGGAGCATTACCGTGGCATATTACAGGAACAAAAAGACTTCTTCACTCATGGGAGCACACTTACTGAAAAGACTGAAGAGCTTCTCACTAAGCGAATCCAAACTGTGGAAGATGGAATTGAAGATCTTTCTCGTTGTTGGTATCTGCCCGAACAAAAACCGATTAGAAAAAGGAAGCCTCGGCCTGTCATATCAAGCATGCGTAAACAACTTAAAAGAGCCTTTTCTGTAGCAATTCACGGCGAGAAAACCGCGATGGCTTACACATACGGACAGTCATATGGGGAAACTAGCGGCAATATCCACTTCAACATCATAAGGCTTGACTACACCGACTTGAGGAGGCGCTTTTCATTCGGGTTTTCTCAATGTGGTCTTCTTGCCGTCTCTATTCTGCAAAGAGCGCATATTTTGACTGGTTTGGAACCTGAAGGGATAAATAGGCAGCTTATGAGACTTAACAGGAATGTACCTACTAAGACGAATCCGACAGTACCGGGATTGGAAAAAGGAGACTTCGTTCTTGCCAACGGCCCATATTTAGGGGAAGTGCTTGACGTCGAAATCAATAAATTTGGTTACAAAACCTATCTAGTGAAGTACTTGCAGGAGACACCGTTCGAAGGCATAGAGGAGGACTGGTTTCCATCATTCGAAATACAACTTTTTATGAAAAGGTGCAAAATGGTCCGAGACGTGCTTGCGGAACTGAAGAAAGAAGCGCATGAACATGGTGATCGAGTACCACAATTTTCTGAGAAGGAAGTACACGAAGCAACACGGAATGCTGTAGTCGAAATATGGTGTAAAGGCATACGTGAACATATTAAAAGAACAATAATTCCGCGACGCAAGGGAGATCAGGGGATGGGATATGATCCCTTAAAGGAGGATTCATAACAATTCCCACACACAATGTATAGATTCGAAGGATCACAGACAACGTCTGGGGAATTTGGACTGAGAAATTACGTCTGTTTATCTTCATCCGCATATAAGAGAACATCTGGTTGAGCTCGAAGCCAAAGAGGCACTGCGTCTGTTTTCTTCAGAGAAGGGAGGTCATTTATGTTTTGTCTGCATGATTGCAATGGGTGTCTTGAGAAGTTCGATACGATTGAAGCATTAAAGGAGTACATTGAAATCAGACATGCTGAAGAAGGGGGATTTGACTGGATTTCTGAAATCAAAGATAACAGAGGACATTATTACGGTTGCAGTTGGCAAGTGGAAATTGACTCCATTGGATAATAGTTTGAGACATTAGAAAAATTATGCTCGGTGAAAGGATAACTACCCCAATAAAAGTACTATTTGAAACCTTATAGTCAATCTGAGATTTCGCAGACACTGTCTGCAAAATCTGGAAAGAAAAAGCCAGACACTGTCTGGCAAATTTGTTTTTACTTTATAAGTAATCCTTTAAAACGAGAACCTTTATCTCGTTTACCTTCCTGAGTTTCTTATCATTGACCCCCGATCTTCTCTTAAACGATTAACATATTTTTGGGCATCTTCTCCCTTCCAGAGACCCTTTCCAAGTCCATAGAGTTGAGTCCAGTCCAGTTCCTGTTTCGTAGCAAGACGAGTCTTTTTTAGCCGGTTTGTAAGTTTTTTCACTAATCTCAACTGATCCTCCGGCTTAAGCCGGCCTATTTCTTTTTCAATCTTTGCTAAAGTAACTTCCCCCCGCATGGTTTCCTCCTAAGATACTTATTATACGATGTCTCCTAAAATAATAAAGAAAGGCAAGGCGGGCGTCAATAACTAATTGATAAATAAAACGTAAGAAGTTAAGTGAACAAATCGTCTCACATCTCACTTCTCACGTCTTACCTGTTTTATTTATTCTTCCAGCGGAAACGCAACTCCTGGTGAAAGGAAGCCCTGGGGGTCAACGACATTCTTGATGACCTTCGCCATGGAGAAGTGATCAGGGCACTCGGTCCAGGTTCTTTGGTCACGACCAGCGCCGAGTGGTGCCATCCCGATTTCATTGATCAGGTTGTCGAACTGTGCCTTGATGGTTCCAACTACGGGCAGGAATTCTCTCCTGGCAAAATCAACGACGAAGATTACCTCTCCTGCTGCATTAGGGGGGGAAGAAGGGGGTCAAGGGGAAGAAGAAGGGGAAGAAGGGGGTCAAATCTTTCATCTTGACATTAATAGTTTGTATATTGCTATCAATTAGGTGCTATAATGCTATAAGGTAATCTGTCAATAATAAAGAATTGACCCCAATTTCCTGGACAATTTCCTGTGGCTGTGGCCTGGTTGGTAAATCACGGCATAAGAGATCCTTAAATAACTCATTTCTATTTGCACTATTAGACACTGAGTTATCTCCCCTGAAGTCTCTCCCAGAGAAGCTTTTTCCACAGGGTAATCACATTTCCCGACGTCACTTGATTAAGTTTTTAAAACATTCCTTGTTTATCACCTATTAGGGAATCCTTCTTTAATTGCTTCGCTCATGAGATCCTCTGCGGAGGCAGAAGCAAAGGTCTGGATCTTGGGAATTAAGTCTGGTCTTTCCTGTGCAATCTTTCCCATCACCTTGCCTAACTCTACACCTATAATTCCAAAAATGGCGTAGGCATTTAAGCTTGCAGGCATGGTCTCCTTGATCTGACTAAAGAGATAGTTGATCTCCTCATCTTTAAACAAAAGGGGAAACTCAAAGGTCTTAATATAATCCCGGTAGTCATAATGATTATAGAATGAATCTTTCCACCACCTTAAATAATCCTCTACGCCCTCCCTTCCGATCTTTCCCTCGCTTAATGCCACTGTCACTACGTTTCCAGCTTTCCATCCGCACATAAGTGAGCCGGTATTTTCTGCTTCCTGACACCAGGCAGTATCACCGATGAGAAGCACTCTATCTTTGTAGGGCTCAACAATGGGTTCCCACAGATTCTCCACTGCCGCAAGTTCCTTGATCTTTTTAGCCTTCTTAAACCATGACTGTAAAAAACCCTCTCCCATAAGACGGTTAAAGATTAAATCCGGCTCGATCTTGGGATTCATGGTTAGACCCATCACCTGATGTCCCTCTCCCCCTGCTAGGGGGCAGAGGGCAACGATGAACGGTAAGGGTTGTCCATAATATGAAAAGTTAACAGCATTGGGATCAGCCCCCTCTACATCCACCATGGTATAGGTCCTACTTAAAAGCATTCCATAGTATTTTCGATTCTTGTTGAAACCGAGTTTTTGTGCAATCAGTGAATTTACCCCATCGGCAGCGATCACAAAGGTACCAGCAAACTCCTGATTCCCAGCAAGAACAGTGACTTTGTCATTCATTATCTCAATTCCAGTCACATTAGTATTAGAAAACACCTCCACCCCTAAACGTTCTACCTCCTTAAGAAGCCCTGCTAAGAGATCAGACTTGTCATGGACCATTGCGATCTTGGCAGGATCACCAGCCTCTCTTCCTTTATCACAATCACCAATTCTTATTCGATGGCCTTCGGAGGAATGGCCATAGATAGCGTAGATATTCTTAACTGGCCCATCGTACTTTATCGAAAATCCATTCTTGGGAAAACAGAGCCGACTATCTTTTGGGTTGAATCGCATCCACTCTCCGAAGTAGCGCTCTTTAAACGCCAGCCACATCATTGCGCAGGCTCTCTTGATCTCCGGGATGTTCTTCTTTCTCTCAAGCAAGGCTACATTCAGACCATTCTCCCCCGCAGTCTTGGCAGCCATCAAACCAGCTGGACCAGCTCCCACAACGATTAAATCATACTTTTTAGCCATTGATATCCCCTCCATCACCCGGCTTCAGTCAACAGGAAACTGAAGTCATGTTTAATGCACTTTTACAAGTTTTTGTTTTTATTTTTTATTAGTTAGTGGGTGGACACCAAACATACCTGAATTATGTTTTTTATGAAATTCAACAAAACTTTAGTTTTGGACGAAAAAAGGGACAGCCTTTGTGTCCCCATTATCGAAAGATATGAGACGTTAGATGACTTAGCTCACTTCTCACGTCTCACCTATATTCTTTATTCTTCCAGCGGAAACGACACTCCGGGGGAAAGGAAGCCCTGGGGGTCAACGATATTCTTAATAACCTTGGCCATTGAGAAGTGATCTGTTAACTCGGTCCAGGTTCTTTGGTCACGACCAGCGCCGAGTGGTGCCATCCCGATTTCATTGATCAGGTTGTCGAACTGTGCCTTGATGGCCCCAACTACGGGAAGGAATTCTCTCCTGGCAAAATCAACCACGAAGATAACCTCTCCTGCTGCATTGGAATGACCTCCCATGGCAAGGTAGGTCTGCCCACAGCTTGCATAGAGTCTGACTTTGGGATGGGGGTGTCTCAGGAATTCCGGATTTTCTTTGCAGACCTTCTGATAGATCTTCATCCCCCGATCCATGTAGTCAGTGAGCTTTTCGAGCGTGTCAAACACACCGCCTGAAATAAAGATACCCCCTGCATCAGATTTTCCATTCAATGTGCCAGCGATCTTCGGGCTGTTACACTGCTGCCAACCAGCAGCATTTGCCTCATGGCCATCAAGGATGGCGACCATCCACTCAGGCATTACTTTACCACCGTGTTTTTCAAGGATCTTGATACAGGCATGGCGTTCAAAAGCAACCTTTGCATCTGATCCGCGAAACGCCATCCCGATCAGGTTAACGTCCTGAGTTGCCATAATGAAGTGCGCCCCCTCTTGCCAGTGCTGGCTCGAGTAAAGGGCTTGAGTCCAGCACCCGCCCCCCATCACTGTGGCACCGCAGGCATACTCCTTTTTCATCACCTCGTACATGGCATTGACTGCAGACTCAAGAGTTGGGAAGGTTACCCAGAGGGACTTGACCTGCTTTGGTGTTGGAAATAGGCGGAACTCCATTTCAGTTACAACGCCGTACCCACCATTGACAAAGAAGGGAAGGAAGGTAAAAGCAGGGCCAGGTCCGTGAGGCCAGGCAGGATTCTTCGGATCAGCCATTGAACCTGTCCTTAAGATCTTTCCATTGGAAAGAACCATCTCCATGCCAGCAACACAGTTGATCCCCATCCCATCCTGGTAGCCTGCCATCTTGTTCTGACCAGTAAACATCTGGTAGGGTACAAACAGCGAAGCTCCAGGACTCCCGCCGAAATAAGGCCGGTATCCAATTGCCATATCACGAATGAACTGGCTTACTTGAAGGCCGGTTGCACCCGGTTGCACACGGACCACCATACGATCTTGATCCACCTCAATCCTCTGCATGCGGTGAATTGCCTGGACCTCTTTGACGGAACCGGGGTACACCACAGCCAATGGATGAGTTTCAGGATAGATCGCACCCTGACTGAAATAGGTGATGACGTCAGACCCGTAGTAGTAACCGGTAAGGGCGTCAGTACGCACCCATTCGCTCCCAACAATCTTTCTAAGCTGTTTTATGATAGTACTGTTACTCATATCACCCAAGCCTTTCCCTTGTAGCCATACGCCTGCGCCACAAGGGAGGTAATGTCCACAACCTTCATCGCCTTCGGCTCAGCCTGCTTCAAATTAACCATACAGTTAGGACAGGCGGTAATAATTACCTTTGCACCAGTTGCCCTTGCCTCTTCTATCCGGTTTACTGCATACCTCCTTGCCAGCTTCGGATTGGCAAGAAGCATGCTCCCTCCGGCGCCGCAGCAGAGGCTGTCATTTCCTGACCTCCACATCTCCTTGAGTTTAAGGCCGAGACCGGCAATAACCTTGCGGGGTGATTGATAGTCCTGGGTATAACGGCCAAGATGACAGGGGTCCTGATAGGTTACGGCCGGCAGCTTCAGTTTCTTCGCTGGCTTCTTCCTCAGCATCTCTGCATAGAGGCGCGTAACCGGGATGAAGTCAGCACCGCTCCTGCTGAACCGCCTGAGCACAGAGAGAGCCTCCGGATGATAGCAGATCACCTGCTTTACCCCATGGGCGTTCAGCCGGGAATCAATCTCCTTCATCGATTTTTCCAGAACGTCCTGACATCCGGCGTTCAAGAGGATGGCATCAACCGGCGGCAGAGGATCCTTGCCGAAAAAGCCTGCGCGCTTTCCGCTCTTTTTCATGAGGAAACCGAGTTCCCTCAGCTTCGGCCCGTTTGCTATAAGAAAACGGTCGCAGAAGATGAGAGTCTCTGCCGTACCACCGTCACTCAGATCGGCAAGGCCGTATGCCTTCAGTACGGAGAGCCTGTCCGCTGCAGGTTTCCTCACCGATTGGGCAGCCTTCTTAAGACCCCTTGGTTTCAACTCCTGGGGGACAATCCGCCTGAGCTCTTCGAGGATGGCAATAGCAGGCGTATGCCGGTATCCCCGGCTGCAGAGGTCATCACAGTAACCGCAGAGAGTGCAGGCAAAGAGGTAATTGGCAATAGTCTCATCCCACGGGAATGCCCCGGTAGCAATACCCCGTGCAATATACATGAGCCCTCCCGGTTCGTAAGCACCGAAGAAAGTCATACCGGATGGGCACTGGGTAGAAAATGCAGGGTCTGGTACCGCATCCTGGGTCACTCCCCGGCAGGTACCGCATCGGTTACAGTGTAATGCGAGTTTCAGCAGTTCCTCGTTTGTCATGGTTAGTTATTTCCTCGGGATCTCTCGAAAATAGGTTCTTCGATGCTTAGCAACATTTTTTCGACAACTATATGAGGGCGTGATTAATCATGCACCTACATAAGACCGAAGGCCGTGCTTCGCAGTAGGTCTTTTCTTAGGGCACGGCACGCCGTGCCCCTACCCTCGACCCTTTGACCCTTGCCCCTTTTATTACATCCCCAGCTTCCCCGGGTTCATGATGTTTTCAGGATCAACGGCCTTTTTGATTGACCGTAACAGTCCAACATTATCCGGATACCGTTTTGCCACCTGTCCGGCTATCAACGCCGAAGGTCTCGGGAAAAGTATCCCTCCCTTCAGCAATTTTTCGCAGGTGTCACGATACACCTTCCGAGTCCTGGCCTCCTCACCTTCCCGGTACCGCAGGTCAGGCTGATAATAGAAGCACCCCCCGGACTGGAGGGGAAGCATGATGGCACCGGATGTGCGCGGAAAGAGATTGGCAGCGTTCTTTATCTGGAGGGCAGTAGCTATAGTTACGACCGGAGCCCAGCCCTGACCACTGTTTTTGTGGATTGCCGGTCCTCCCGGAGCATTGACTTCTGCGAGGATCTTCTCACCGGCCTTTTTTGCTCCCTGCAGACTGGTTGAGAGTTTTCCCCGCATCTGTCTGGCGAGCATACCCAGATCCTTCACCTTGTACGAGAGCTCGTCTTTCTCAAAACCCCGGATCACGATCACGAGCGTCCAGGGAGGGAGGTCAGCAGGTGACTTGATCGAGAGAAGGTCCGCTAAATATACGTTGTTGACAGCAAAGATTTCGTGAGGTTCCTCGGTAGCGACAAAGACCTTCAACGCCTTTGTCGCCTGGTCGATATCCCTGCAGGGAAAGAAGAGAACCTGGTTTTCAGGTGTGACGGTCTTTAACGTCACTGCGGCAGTTGTGATGATACCCAGGGTCCCCTGTGCCTGGCAGAAAAGCCTCGCCACCTGGGCGAAGGAAACTCCCCATTCATGGTGAGCATCTCCCAGGGATGGTACTTTGGCCACCCGAAGAGAGGGATCATCTCCAGGTACGTGCTCAGGACAGAACCATCTTCCGGCACATCGATGGCAGCAAGCGTCCGGAGTCCCTTTGCCTGAGCCACCTTTTTAAGTTGCCGGAAGGTCACCCCCGGTTCAATTACCGCATTCCGGTTCTTGGGATCAAAGTAGAGAATCCGGTTCATCTTTGAGAGATCAACGGCAACAGCCCCCTTCACCGAAGGGAGGTGCGTGTCCTGGAGATTGGTTCCTGAACTGACCGGAACCAGGGGTGCCCGGTCACGATTCGCTCTGCTGATGATTTCCTGCACCTCTTCAGCGCTGCTCGGGCTGACGGTTTTTACCGGCTGGTAATCAGAAAATAAGCTCATCATCTCACTCACCACACTCCTGAAGCATCACGAGGAAACTGACTACCAGTGATCCATGGTGATGATCAGATCCCATCCTGATATTGGACTGATCGTTGTTCATCGCAACGAGCATCGGGGGGCGTTCTTCGAGGAAGAGACGGGAAAACTGTTTTCTGTCCATGCTCCACAGGCAGAACGGGTTCTTCGCCTCTCTCCTTTCGACACGTAACGTAGCTCCATCACAGTTCACCACCAGAGGAGATGCACCCTTGACCGCAAGGCAGAGCAGGTCCCCTTTTCTGGTAGCAGGATTCCCTGCTGCATCCAGGCGCTTGATCCTCTCCTTAAGACCGGGATCCGTCTGTAAAACAAATTCCCACTTAACCTTCTTTCTGTCCATGGTTGACTCTTCTCTACTCTCTTCTTATGAGGACCCGCTAAATCATGGATCCGGCAGTCGATGCCTGTCCCTGTCCCTTCGCTTCCTTCCAGTTGAGGAATTTCCGGAAGTTGTCTCCCATCAGTTTCCGTTTGAAGTCAGCAGTGAGCGGGAGGCAGTTAATGTAGTCAATCATAAATTTATAGATGGGCAGTGTCAAGGGGAAATCTGTACCGAAAAAGACCTTATCGGGCATCAGGGTTTCGAGGAAGCGGAGGTGTTCCAGATCCCAGTAGTACTTCATATGCATGAGGGTTGGATGGGGTATGGTGATGTCGGTATAGACATTTTCAAACTTTATCACGTTCCAGAGGGCAATCCTCGGATTGTTGAACACGCCACAGTGGAGCTGAAGGATCTTCAGTTTGGGAAAGTCCATGGCAACGTCATCAATATACACAGGGTCCTGATACTTTGCCCGTGTGCCAGGGAGTTCCTCAACCCCAGTGTGGATCTGGACATGCATGCCGAGTTCCTGGCACTTCTCGTAGGCCGGATAGAGATCGGGATTGTTCGGGTATCCACTGGTTGGGGTGTGAATCTTGATCCCCGGGAATCCACATTCGTAGGCAGAGAGGACCATTTCCACTGCTGCCTTCCTACCATAGCGGGGATGTACACCTCCCACCGCGGTGAACCGGCCGGGGAAGGCATCAATAAACTCCTTTTTGACATACTCATTGGGTACGTGCCATTTCCAGCCGTTCGCATTCCCCGGATAGGGATCGGATACTGAATTGATGGCCTGGAGACAGGTAGCCTCAACACCGGATGCATCGAGGATCTTTACCCATCTCTCCGGATTCCAGTCAGGGCACTCTTCAGCCGTATGGATAATCTTAAATGGATTGGGATCTCCCAAGGCTGCCCTCGCTCCCATCATGGAGCGGGCAACTACACTGTCACCACACCAGAAATCCAGACATCCTGGTCTATCCTTGATTCCCTTTTTCTCAAGGCCGGGATGGGAATGGCTGTCAAAAACTGAGAATTGCGACGGGGCAAGGGTTTTTTCTATCGTGCTCTTATCTTCAGACATAGCTGGGCTCCTTTTCTTTCGTCTCTCAGATGGGGTCGTCCGTTGAACGTTTTACGGTTGCGCCGCTCGTTTTCCGCCTCTGGCGGATCATCCGTCTTACGTAAACCGATACGAGTCGCTCAACCGTAACCTTTTAACCCGCTCTACTCTTTACTAACCGGCTTCATCCCACACAGCCCCCTCATCTGATTGATAGCATCTATTATAGCCTGAGGGTAGGCCTTGTACTCTTCCTCGGTAAAGACTTGTCTCCCTGCTACATAAAGGTTGTAGGGATCCCATGCCTTTCTCAATTTTCTAAACAGCAGATGGGCGTTAGGACCGTGCTCAGGAAAGAAAGAGGTCAGAGGTTCGAGAGATACACCAATCCCGTTTGCCCCTGGACCACACTTATGAGCAAATAACTGGGTGACGCCACAGAAAACTAAGGCATCTGCCCTTTGGAGCATCTGTGGATTCATGGGATCAGGATAGACATCGGTCTCGGACAACCAGAACCTTCCATAAGGGCTAATTGCATAAAGGAAAGGGGTGTCGTCTAACCCACCCCGATCAGTAATATAAGTCTCACCAAATTTATCAATGGCGAAGCGCAAGGATTCCCTGGTTATCCATGCCACATCATCCACCGAACCTCCCGGGACATTTGAACCCGCATAGGTGAAACGGTTCATCCTGAATCCAGTCACATGACGGATGCAATCTACATTCCAGGGGGCAAGTGCAGTTAACACATCTCCTTTATAATCCTCAGTTAAGAAGGTCCCTCCTACCTCGGAAATGATGGCCCTTACCACCTTCTCCTCATAATCAATCTGTCTTTCTGAGGTAATCCCAGCGAGGATTACATAAAGGTTGTAGGGAGGAAAGAATTTTTCTTTGACCCTTTTCAGGGTTAATTCCTGCGTTTGAGAACAGTAATAAGAATTATAAACTCCGGTAGCATTCAATCCAATTCCCACCCCAGAATGGGCAATCGCCCTCAGAGCTTTGATCTCAGTCTCATAGTCAGGAAATTCTACCCAGAGGAGTTTATGTCTCTTCGGAGGTGAAACAGTATCATACTTCTGTTCATAGTAGGTGCGAATTGAGGGCCTTCCTGCTGGAGGTTCAGGCATTTCCTTGCCACCCACCCAGGTATGAAGCTTCACCGTCATTTCGGTTACAACTCCTGCGGTCCCGACACTTCCCCTGACCAAGCCAAGTAAATCAGGACCTGGCCCGTACTCCCAGAAATCCTCAACCCCTGATACGCTCGATGAACCGAGTTTCAAGATATCACCAGTGGGTAAGACAACCTTAGCACTGATGATATTGCGCGATATTGTCCCATACTTTAAGTCTGTCTGCCAGACCCCAACAGCCTGCATCTGGGAGGAAAGCTTACACAGGGTGGTGGCAAGAGGACATCCTCCATTCCAGAGTCCTCTCTTCATGGCTTCGGCCTGAAGCTGACCATAGTCACCATAGGCTTCCAGGGTTGCAGTCATATTTTCTTCGTTGATCTCCAGAACCCGGTTCATCCTGCTCACGTGAATGCAGAGTGTAGGATTTGGTGTAGGTGGGGCATTAATGCTGAACTGACCATTGGTGAAGGGGATGGAGTGGACCTTATAGCGATTGCACACCCTGATGATCGCCTGCACCTCCTCGGTTGAGCCGGGAAGGATGATGGCTGCAGGGATTGCTGTTGGATCCTTCATATGCTTTCTTAAGTACCCTGTCCGATCGACACAATACTTGCTGTAGGTCTCAACTACTGCCCGGTCCTGGGAAATCCACTGGGGACCTACAATATCCTCTAAAGCCTTGTACGCCTCTTCGGGAATTCTTGCTGGTACTACCTTCTTCGTTTCTGCCATCATAGACTCCGTGGAGAAGTTTTATTCCTGTTGTTCCTCAATATGGTTCAAGAGTAAAAACAGTGAATAGTGAAGATAAGATGAATTCAGGAGTCAGGAGACAGAATCCAGAATATTTTCCCTTCTGAATTCTGACTTCTGTATTCTGTATTCCTTGATCATTTGTCACTGATTTTATTCCGCATTCGCCATTCCGCACTCCGCATTCCCTTGACTCCTTTGCCCCTTGAACCCTTCTTCTATTAACTCAGTGCCTCAAGCACCAGATCGGTTAAATCCAGCACCTTGAGTTTTTCCTTATTTCTCCGGATTGGATCGACCAGGTTCTGCTCGCAGTACGGGCAGGAGGTAACAAGAGCTTCAG
This sequence comes from Pseudomonadota bacterium, assembly GCA_026388815.1. GTDB lineage: Bacteria > Desulfobacterota > WTBG01 > JAPLJA01 > JAPLJA01 > JAPLJA01. Next base: position 6,389 of record JAPLJA010000122.1, on the reverse strand, counting down.
CCCCGGTCTCCTTTGCCTCCTCGATTCGTTCCGTAGCAATGGTGAGTGCCATATCAGGGAAGGCAGTCCGCACGCCCGCTCCTGCTCCGCAGCACCAGCCCTGGTCTTTAATCCTTTCCATTTCAACCAGCTCAATGCCGGGGATTGCCTTGAGTATTTCACGGGGTTCCTCATATATCCCGCAGTGTCTCCCGATGTGACAGGGGTCATGCCAGGTAACTTTTAACGGCATCTGCTTTTTGAAGGATAGCTTTCCTTCTTTGAGGAGCTTGTGGAGATACTCGGAGATGTGATAAACCTCAATTCCCCCCATATCCGGCACGTTCGGAACCTCAGGGAAATCGTACTTGATGACATGGTAGCATCCGGCACAGGAGGTGACGATCTTCTTTATTCCGTACTGCTTGAACATCTCGATGTTTCTCTTGACGAGTGGGAAGAAGGTGTCACGATCTCCCAGCCGAATCGCCGGGCTACCGCAGCAGATCTCCTGCTCTCCCAGGACTCCCACATCCACTCCTGCTTTCGTCAGCACCTTGACCGTGTTCACCGCTTCATGGGTCAACTCCGGATCCAGGGCTGGGGTACAGCCGGCAAAGAAAAGCACATCCGCCTTTTCCTTAGTTACATCCTTCACCTTCAGCCCCTTTGTCCAGTCCTTCCTTTTCGCCCGGGGCTGCAGCCAGGGATTATCATAATTCTTAATGCTCTTGATCAGCTCCTGGTGGGCAGGCAGCGGTGCAAGGCCGAGTTCAATCATCCGGTACTTCAGCGCCTCGGCTGCTTTCAGGGGCTCTTTCTCCTCAAGCCTCAGACAGTTCATCTCGCAGGCCCCGCAGGAGGTGCAGTGGTAGAGGATGTCGAGGAGTTCACTGGAATCTGTATAATCAAAATCCCCTTCGAGCAACGCCCGGGTAATATGAAACTTGCCCATCCCGCTGTAGGCATGGGAGCGGTGGATCCGGAACTCGGGACAGATCTCATTGTACCGGGAGCTCTTCACATTCCAGCCCCACTGATTCATGCACCAGTTATCCCGGGCACATCCCCAGGCCTGTTCACGGTAATCTTCGAGGGTTCTCTCATAAATCTTTTTCTTCATCATTCGCTCCTAAAAGCAGAGTTTGCCAGGGTTTAAAATGTTGTTCGGGTCAATCTCTCTCTTCACATCCCGTAACTTCTGCGTGTAGTTGCCTGCACGGGAATAGACCATCTCCGCCCAGGGGCCGTAAGGACGGTCAAAATAAGCACCGTTGTTCATGAGGAGCTCACTTGCGCGATACCAGACGTGCTTTACCTTTTCCGTCTCTTCAGCATCGCTCAGGTCGCAGTGGAGGTCCATCTCAAGGTGAATCGCCCTGCCCCGTTCAATGGGGAGACAGTACCCTCCAATCTCCTGGGGAGGATACCCCTCCTGATAGCAATGGCTCAAGAGGAGATTCTCCATCTCCCCTATCTTCATGAGAGGGGATTTAAAGGTGAGGTCATGCACCGATCCCTTGAACCTGAACTTCTTCAGACCCTTGAACGGCTTCAGGAACTCCGCCAGGAAGAGCTTATCCAGTGCGATGCAGGACGGAAGCGCGGTCAGGAGTTCAACGCCTGCTGCCTCGCAGGTCTCTTTTAATGCCTCCTCTTCATAGGCAATCTTTTCCTCCGGGAGTCTCTCAAATCCCTGCAGGCAGACGACCATCGTCCAGCGGGGGAGGCTCGCCTGTATCTCTTTGAAGGCTGGTGACGCAACAGGATCGCACGGGAACGAAGCGGGCACCGTCCAGTCGTCATTGAGCAGGGCAGCGAGATTAAAGCTGTTCAGGGCAAAACACTCCATCCCGATTTCTCTCCTCTGGATCCGCTTCATGGGCTCGATCATCTCTTCAAGGCTGTCAAAAGCCAGGAAGAAGACCTTCCTCATGGGAGGTAGAGGATGGATAGCAACGCCCATCTTGGTAATCACCCCCAGTGTTCCCTGGGCTCCGGTCCAGAGTCGATAGACGATGTTCCGGATCGGCCCGAGGGGCCCGCCAGGTTTTCCTCCGGTTGCCCAGTAGCCTGTCCGGAAGAGTTCACCTTCCGGCAGGATCATTTCCATGTCCATGATCAGTGCGTTTGCGTGTTCGAAGTTCGCTGACTGAAGCACAGGATCCCTCTCCAGGTAACTGGTCAGGACTGAACGGTCAGGAGGCACTCCCCAGGGGATCATGATTCTGAACCCTTTTTTCATCAACTCATCCTGGAGTTTCGCATAGGTAACACCCGGCTCAATGACGGCAAACCAGTTCACTTCATCCACCTGAAGGATCTTATCCATCTTCTTCAGATTAAGGATAATCCCGCCCTGATCAGGTATTGCCGCACCATGGAGGTTCTTCCCTGAACTGAAAGGGATAACAGGATTTTTATGCTTATTGGCATACCGGATGGCATCCTGCACCTGTTCTATTGTTGCAGGCAGGACGACGCAATCGGGTCTTCTCGCCTGAACAAAACTCTGATCCTGAGAATATTCCGACAGGGTTTCAGGATCACTCAGGACATTCCCTGAGCCAACGATTTTTTCCAGATCCGTTTGAACACTCATCTACTTTCTCCTAAAAAATAAAAAGACGAACACTTGTCACTTCTCACGTCTTACTTCTTACATGTTTTATTCTACTGGTATGGGTTGGGGCGGATTGGCAACATTGTTGGGGTCAATTGCCTTTTTTATCCCCGCCAGCAACTTATCATACTTGAAGACCGGTCCAGCCATGGCATGATAGGCTGCCCCAAGGGCAGGGCCTATTCCACCCTCGATGTTGTTTTTAAGATCCTCCTGCATCATCCCCACGAGCTGACCCATGAGATTCGCCAGATCCTCTGCCTTTTTCTCAACCGGGAAGTCGGTTTCGGCAAAACCGAAATGGGCAAAGTCGTAAGATCCAACCCAGTCAGAATGGTCACAGTCCAGGATGGGTGGAGAAAATTTGTCTACCCAGCGTGCCCCTTCCTTGCACATGAAGATAGAACTTCCCAGCGTGTCAGTAGGCAGCCTCAGGGCAAGGAACGTGCCGGATGGCCTCATCATGCGCGGACCGCTGGTGTCCCTGATCCAGTTGTTGGCAGTGCTCGGAACAAATTTATCGTATACCTCCTGGGACACCATTTTCCCGCCGGTCTCCTCAATGATATCCTTCAGGACTCTTTCCTCGTATTCAAGCTGCTTTTCAGAGGTAAATCCCCAGAGGCAGACTGACACCATATTTTTGCAGTTCTTCTGCCACAAACCGCTCTTCCAGGTCTCCCAGTATTCCTCATTGGATTTAGCCCACCACCAGTTGAGATAGACCGTGGGCCACTTGTGCATGACGCCGCCAATCTCAGCCTTTCCTACCTCGTACATGGCCTCAATTGCCTTTTCCAGCGTGGGATAAGTGAAGAGATACCATTTGAAGCGGTCTTCAGGCATGACGGAACGGTAGTTGGGCAGTATCCCTTCGCAGGGGAATACTTTCGGGCCGGGATAGGGATGGAGTTTTACCGCCATCCTGGTGATAAACCCTACTCCTCCGAGGCACCCCAGGTATCCCCTGAGCAATCCTCTCAGATCAGGTCCTGGTCCCTCACCGGAAAACGGGTCGCTTCCCGGATAGGAAAGAGAGCCGGTTCTCAAGATCTCCCCGTTGGGCAAGACCCACTCCATACCCAGGATATTCTTGTAGCCGACCCCCACGCGATGACCGACTCCCCACATCCCCTGGAAGGTGTGGCTTGCCAGTGATGACGATTGGGCGCCTGCCTCAGGAGAACCGATGTAGAGCCCTCTCCGGTTTGCCTCGGAATGCAACTGGGCATGGGAGACGTATGGCTCGATGACGGCATACATATTTTTTTCATCAACCTCGAGGATGCGGTCCATCCGCTTGGGGTCTATGATCAGTGTCCCTTCACGATTGGGCGCGCTGCTTACCGACCAGAGATTGGACCCCACGGGAATGAAAGGCACTTTAAAACGGTTGCAGATCTTGATGACCTGTTGTGCTTCATAGGTATTTTCAGGAAGGGCGACAAACTCAGGGGGTATGGGATTGAGTATACCCGGGGGAAGCCAGTCACGCGTATAGGCCAGCATGACAGCCGGTGCATCACTTACGTTTTCCTCGCCGATGGCTGACCTCAGTGCTTCCAGAATAAGTACATGTCTTTCTTTATCCATCTCCTACCTCCTTCGACGAGTCACATTATCATCGACACGTTGGACAGGTATCGATAAACTCTTCTGCCCCCTTAGACCTCTTTAGTAATGTTTGGATCTGAAACTCAGGAGCAAACGGATTTCCGCATACCTTGCATTCCTGTATTTTCAGCCTGGCTTTCCAGTTCTGGATTAACCGTGCGTACCCCATACGCTCTTTCTCACCTGCATATACATCAGATGCCTCTTCCACATCCTTCATGCTGATACACTGAGCAGGACAGATATAAACACAGGCCCCGCACCCGATACAATCGCCCGATGGTTTAAAGTACGGGGTAGAAATCTTTCTCTCCATCCCCTTGCCTACAAAGGTGATGGCATCCGCCCCTACCACCTCATGGCAGGCCCGGATGCAGAGTCCGCAGAGGATACAGACTTCGTTCTCTATCTTTTGAAAGGGCGTCTCTTCGATCCCGAGCTGAGCTGCCATTTCTTTTATGATCTTTACATTGGGAGATCGGGCCATCAGCAGCTTGACCACCATCTGTCGCACCGCCAGTGCGGCTTCGGACCGGGTATCGATGGAAAGCCCCTCTTCCACCTGATAATTGCAGGACGTGACCAGCCTCTTTCTTTTCTCCTTGGTGGTGATTTCAACGGTACAGAGCCTGCACCCACCCCAGGGTTCAAGTGCTTCGTGATGGCACAGGGTAGGTATTTCGGCCCCCTGCTCTCGTGCCACGGTGAGTATTGTCTTTCCCTCTTCTGCTTTCACCTTCTTACCATCGATTGCTATATTCATCTTTTCCCCGCTCCACTCTCTTCATGGATTAACCAATGCTGTAAAAAGCTAACCATTGGTTTATATCCAGTATTGACTAAAATTGTCAAGTGGTTACATGAGATTTTTAGCATTACATACTGAACCGTGCAGGGAATCCAGCACGTATCGTGTGGTTAAGAATGATCTCCAAAGGAAAATTACTGAACTTCATGAGCTTGGCTACCAGTTGGGGCCGCTCTTTCTGGATTACCGGCATAGCCTTTTGCAGGCCTTCACCAACAAATCGGGGCGTCTCATAAGGATCAAGGTTGGTGGGGAGGGGTTCTCCCATTCTGCTGAAGACATAATCTATCTCTTCATTTGAACAGATTACCGGCATGACAGCATTTCTCAAGAATACGTTATAGTCCAGCTTCTCTATGTGGTACGTCTTCCACCAATCCAAGTAACTCTGGATACCTTCTTTATTTAGTTTTCCTTCGATCAGGGCTGCAGTCACTGTGTTGCCTGCCCTCCATCCGCACATGATAGCACCCGTCATCTCCGCCTCCTGACACCAACCCGCGTCTCCGGCAAGGAGCACATTGTCCTGGTAGGGTTCTTCAATGGGTGCCCACATGTTGCCGCACACACCAACTCGTTTCACCTTCCTCGCACGTTTAAACCAGGGTGCAAATCTGCTTTTGGTGATGAAATAATCAAAGTAGGCATCACGGTCAGTCATCGGATCCAAATCTGAAATGATGACCATGTAAAGATTGTCACCCCACGCCCGGGGAACGATGAACCCGAGTTTCGGGACCCTGCCGCTCTCGATCAGTGTCTGGACGAGGGCATGAGGATGGGGAAGATCCAGGCCTTCCATATCGTATCCCTGGGAGTTCGCAGTGCCATAGAACCCTCTTTTTTGATTGAACCCTAACATGCGGGCAATGCGCGAATTCCTGCCATCTGCAGCGATGACGAAGGATCCTTTGAATATCCTCCCTTCGCTGGTCACTACTTCTGCGCTATTCGTTCCCTTTTTTACCGTAACCACATTCGTTCCCGGAAAGACCTGAACACCAGCTCTCCTGGCTTCTGAAAGGAGTCCCTCTAACAATATCTTTTTGTCATAGACAGCAGTAGCCCTTCCCGCTTCACCTTTTTTTATGTTCTCTTCATAGTCTCCCAGGGTAACCAGATGTCCGCTCGGCGAATAAATCTCCCAGGCAAAGAAATCCTTGTGAGGACCGGAATACTTGACGGAGAAGCCGTGCTTGGGGAAACAGAGCCTTCCTTCCTTCGCATTGAGAGTAACACGTTCTCCCATGTATTCACTGCTTAAGGTAACAATCATCATGCCGCAGGCACGAAGGATCTCCGTGATGCTATCTTTTCTTTCCAGCAGCGCTACCCTGAGTCCATTTTCACCGGCTGTCTTGGCAG
>JAPLJA010000102.1 GCA_026388815.1 Pseudomonadota bacterium | reverse complement strand
AGAATCCTCCAGGAAAAGGCTCTATCTGAAAAGAATATCCGGGTTGTATGGAATTCGGTAGTAGAAAAGATTGACGGAAACCAGTCAGTGCACTCCATAACCCTCAAGGATGTAAAAACTCAGGAAAGAAAAGAACTCTCCCTTGACGGCGTCTTTATATTCATTGGCATTCACCCGAACAGCGAATTGTTGATTGACAAGGTAAAACTGGATACCCTGGGCTGTATCGTGACGGACGACCGCATGGAGACATCAGAGCGGGGTGTGTTTGCCGCAGGTGACGTCCGTTCAAAACTCTTGCGTCAGGTAACCACTGCGGTGGGTGATGGAGCTCAGGCTGCTTTTTCTGCCCAGCGGTACTTAGAGGATCTAAAAAACGCTTAACGGCTGAAGGAGGAGGAAGGATAAAAGAAATGAATAAATATGAAACCAAGGACATACGGAATGTAGCCCTCATTGCGCACGGAGGGTCAGGCAAGACATCTATTGCCGAAGCCCTCCTTTTTAACAATAGGATAACAACCCGCCTCGGGAGAGTTGACGACGGTACTTCACTCATGGACTACGAACCGGAAGAGATAAAGAGGAAGATCACGATCAGCTCATCATTTCACCATCTTGAATGGCAGAAATGCCAGGTCAATCTGATTGACACGCCGGGTGATGCAAATTTCATCGCTGATACCCGTAATTCTCTTCAGGTTGCAGACAGCGCAGTTCTGGTAATTGATGCTATTTCAGGCGTACAGGTCCAGACCGAGAAAGTCTGGGATTACTGCAATCAATTTTCCCTGCCCCGCTGTATATTTATAAACAAGCTTGACCGGGAAAGGTCTGATTTATTTCGTACAGTCGAGAACGTAAAAAAATACCTCAAAATAAAACCTCTCATCCTTCAGCTCCCTTTAGGAGCTGAACATGAATTTACAGGATTAATAGACCTCATTGAAGAAAAGGCCCTGCTTTACAGGGATGACCTGAGCGGTACATTCACCGTAGAGGAAATCCCCGCTGACATGAAGGAAAAGGCTGAAGAGTTCAAGACAAAACTCATAGAAGACATTGCCGAGTCAAATGACGAACTCCTGGAAAAATTCCTGGAAGGGACGAAGCCTTCCAAGGTAGAAATGCTCTCTGCCCTGAAGCAGGGGATCATCTCGCAGAAACTCTTCCCGATCCTCCTCGGCTCAGCCCTGCGTAACATCGGCATGCAGCCACTACTTGATTTTATCATTGAATGCTTCCCCTCACCGGCTGAGCGGGGAGCAATTACCGGACTGAACCCGAAGACCAAGCAGGAAATAAAAGCTGCGTTCGATGAAAGCGGGCCTTTTGCAGGATTTGTTTTTAAACTTGAAGGGAAAGGACAGAAGCCGATCAACCCGGCGATTGCCGGTGACATTGTAGCCGTTGCCAAGCTGAAAGAGACAACCACCGGTGACAGCTTGAGCGATGAAAAAAACCCGGTTGTGTTCCAGGGCTTCACCCATCCCAACCCCATCCTCTCATTTGCGCTTCTTCCCAAGGGCAAAGGGGACGAAGAAAAGATATTCTCATCCCTGAGCCGCCTCATCGAAGAGGACCCGACCCTGAGACTCGACCGTGACGCCCAGACCAAAGAGATGCTCCTCTCCGGAATGGGACAGGTTCACCTGGAAACGACGATTGAAAAGCTCAAGAGGAAATTCGGCGTTGAAGTAACCCTCCAGTCACCCAAGATCCCGTACCGGGAGACCATACGGCAGTCTGCCAAATCTATTATCTACCGTCATAAAAAACAGAGCGGTGGGCGCGGGCAGTTTGCCGAGGTGCACTTTGACATTTTCCCCCTGGAACGCGGAAAGGGTTACGAGTTTGATAATGACCTCGTGGGGATGAATGTCCCCCGCAACTTTGTGCCTGCTGTCGAAAAAGGACTTAATGATGCAAAGCAGCGCGGAGTCATGGCCGGGTACCCTGTGGTTGATTTCAAGATCCGCTTTTTTGACGGGAAATCACACGAGGTAGATTCTTCAGAGCTTGCTTTTAAGATTGCATCATCCATGGCTTTTAAAAAGGCGGTCCAGCAGGCACTGCCCATGCTCCTCGAGCCGATCATGAAGGTTATTGTTAACGTACCGGATGAAAACATGGGCGACGTCATCGGTGATTTAAACAGCCGGCGCGGCAGGGTCCTGGGAGTGGATTCCAAAGACAACCATCAGATTATCACGGCTCATGTCCCGATGTCCGAAATTCTCACGTATGCCTCTGAGCTTACCTCCCTGACCAGCGGAAGAGGAACCTTCACCGTGGAATACTCCTCCTACGAAGAGGTTCCTGCTCATATATCTGAGAAGATTGTTTCACAGACAAAGGTGGTGGAAGAGGATGAATGAAGGCGAGACAAGAGAGCCTGAGTTTCCTGAAGAACTGATTGAAGAGATAAAAGAGGAACCGGACAAAGAGGTCTTCCAAAGCCTTTATCAAAAGGTCATGGAAATGGGGGTGGGCGAGAAAATAAAGCTTGCCACCATCGGTAACAGGGAAGCCAGGACCCTCCTGCTCAAAGATCCCAACCGACTCATCCTTTCAGCGGTTGTCAACAGCCCGAGAATGACGGAAGAAGATATTATTAAAATCTGCCAGTCGCGCAACGTGAGCGACGAGGTCTTGCGTCTGATTGCAGCCAGAAAGGAGCTGACCAAAAATTACAAGGTAAAGATCGGCCTTGTCAGCAACCCCAAGACGCCGGTGCCGATCGCTCTCAAGCTCCTGAGCTATATCAGTGAGAACGATCTGAGAAATATTTCGAAGAATAAAAATATCTCCACGGTTGTCGCCCGGGGTGCAAGAAAGATTCTTGAGGACCGGGGCAAATTTAACTGATGAAAGAATTTAAGAAAAAAATACTCTATACCAGCGACGAGATTGACCGGAGGGTAACGTATCTCGCTAAAAGGATCTCAAAAGACTATCAAGGGAAAGACCTCATCCTGGTCGGGGTACTGAAGGGTGCCTTCATTTTTCTTGCTGACCTGGTGAGGCACCTGGCCATCCCGGTACAGGTTGATTTTGTGCGTCTGGCCAGTTACGGATCAGGCACGCAATCAACCGGCAACATAAAAATCACGAAAGATATCGAGATCTCCATCAAGGGCAAGGACGTAATTATCGTCGATGACATCGCAGACAGTGGCCTCTCTTTACAATTCCTCAAAAACAGGCTTCTCAAGGCGAAGCCTTCCTCCCTGAAAATCTGTGTGATGCTCGACAAGAAAAGCCGCAGGGAGGTGGATATCGGCCTCGACTATGTTGGCTTCTCCCTGAAAAGTGATTTTCTCGTTGGTTACGGGCTGGACTGCGATGAGCAATTCCGCTGCCTTCCGGAAATTTATGAAATTGAAGAGTAGGCAAGACATCTCTTAAAGCGCTTTGCAAACCAAAAAGATTTACATCCTGAGGTAAATTATTCATGAGCACAACCATCCAGATTAACATGCCTTACAGGATACTCCGCAATCATGTGAATGTTATTGCTGCAAAGGGCCTCAATCCTGAGATCTACTTTAACAGCGATACCCTCGACAATTACACCTTGAAGGACATCCGGCGGATAGCAAAGACTTTGCATGATCATAATCTTTCCGTCACCATCCACGGCCCTTTTATGGACCTGAGCCCCGGCGGAGTTGACAGCACGGTGAGAAAGGCCACGGTAAAACGCTTTTCCCAGGCGTTAGATGCGGCTTCACATTTTCATCCAGGTGCTATCGTCCTTCATGGCGGTTACAACAGGTGGTACTTCAACGGGAACAGGAAGCTGTGGCTTGAGCGGAGCATTTTGACCTGGGAGCCGATACTGAAAAAGGCCAGTAAACTGAAAATACCCATTGCCATCGAAAATGTCTTTGAA
>JAPLJA010000314.1 GCA_026388815.1 Pseudomonadota bacterium | reverse complement strand
AGCGATTTCTTTTTCCCTTTCTTTATGGAGGGGTTTTGCGGCTGGGCGAGAAAGGAAGCAAAGGATGAAGGAAGGCTGCGAAGGAAGGTGGCAAAGGCCTTATCCCGCACCCACCAGGTGGAATCTCCTGCCTTGATGATTTCAATGTCTGAAATATTCATTCAGAATAATACCAGCAAGAGAGAATACAGGAGCCAGAATAAAAACTCCTGACTCCTGACTCCTGAATTCTGAATTCTATTTTTTGTCTGAAGACTTCTGTATTCCTCATTCTCACTTTTTGCCTACAGGTATCCCAGTGCTTTCAGCCTTTTTTCCTGAATCCTTCGTCCATCACAAAGGGTCTTGGCTTTCCGTACACTACAGGATGGCTCTCGAGATATCCAGGGGTAAAGAGATTATTGATAATCTTTCCATCGAGGTCTTCAGGTATCGGCACCCCGGAAAGGTACAAGATGTGGGAGGCAATGTCGTAGATGTGTGCGCCCTCAATCTTCGCTTTTGAGATCATCGGTCCTTGTACCATGATGATACCTTCCAGCCGGTGGCTGCCTGTCCGGTTGGGATTGGAAGGACGATCCAGAAAAAGCCTGTCAGAAAGCCTGAACTCAACCGAGTATTCAAAATCATCGAGGACAATGAAAAGGTCGGGGGCAAGGTGGGTATGCTTGCCCCAGTAGACGTCTTCCGGCTGATACATCTTCACATGAATATGATTGCCTGAAGAATCGGTGAGGTCGTTGAGCTTTTTCTTGATCTCCTCCCTGAGCCCTGGTCTATCCTGAGCGTGGTTGAAATAGATGTTGCCCAGGAGGATGTTCTGCTCGAGGCAGAAGGCAGCGGTCTTCTGTACGTCGAGCTTTTCCTTGAGCAGCCTGCTTCCTTTACGGGTATCGTCGCTCGTCGCCCGTCGCTCGAAGATTTTCTTGAGAAAGCCCTTTTTCTTTAAATATCCTTCCTTCTGGAGCCAGGTGTTCAGGTAGAATGCCTTTTTCATCGGGCCGAATCCGTGATCGGAGAGGATGCAGGTGACGTCGGGTTGGGCCTGTTCCATAAGCCTTGCAATGGCGTCATCAACCCTGCCCCAGAAACGGTCGAACTCCGGTTGATACTTCTCATGCTTTCCCCGGTCATAGAGAGGGTGGGAGGGGTCTAAGTATTTCCACAGGGCATGCTGAATCCAGTCAGTTACTGAAATCACCACCATGAAGAGATCCCAGTCACGCGTCTTCATCAAGTGCAGCGCTGCAGCGACGTTTTTATCAAGGACCCTGTTGATGTCGGTTATCAGGAGATCATCAGCATCCCGGTAGTGCTTATCACTGTAGTTGACCCGTATCTCATATCCGGATGTGACCTGGTTCAATTCAGCCTTCAGGCTTTCCGGATAGGTGATCTCCTGCTCAGGAGAGGAACCCAGCCCGCTTACCATAAACCCTTTGATTGGGTAGGGCGGAAAGAGCATGGGGTAATTGACCAGCCCCACGGTCTTTCCCCGCTCGTTCAACAGGTCCCAGAATGAGTTCCCCTTGAAGAACCGTGAGCTCAGATATTCAAATTCAAAATCATCCTTCGTCCTCACCTGGAAACCGGATACACCGGTTTTGCCCGGGTTCTTCCCGCTGGCGAGAGAGAACCAGGCTGGTGCAGTTACCGGCGGAATGACGCTTTCGAGCTTGCCGAAAGCGCCTGTCTCTTTCATGGATTTCAGGCAGGGCATGATGCCTTTATCCATGAGGGGATCAATGACATCGAATGTCGCCCCATCGAGACCAATGATGAGAATCTTTGTTTTATTCACTTCTAAGCAGCCCCCCAGTTAAAAGATTGGAAGCCAGAATACAGAAGCCAGAATTCAGAATAAAAGAATTCATTCTGACTCCTGACTCCTGACTCCTGAATTCTCACTCCTGAAATCCAGCCACGCAAGCAGGCACTCGATGTGTCCTTTTGCCGCTTCTTTGCCGATGTTCCGCTGGATTGCCCCGATCCTCCTGACGAAGTACAGAGGAATCAATATTCCCTCAAGCTCTTTTTCAATAGCCATTGCTGAGAGATAATCCCTCATTGCCGTTTTTATTCTCCTGTCGTTCACCAGGCAGTCCTTCAGCCCGGCAAAGAGAGAGAGCTTTTTCCTCCCGCAGGTGAACCAGAGTGCGAACTTGAGCAGGTCAAAAAAAGGAAGATCCCTCTTCTGGTGTCTTTCCCAGTCGATGATTCTAACATCTTCCTCATCCCTGCCAAAGAGGATATTTTTTGCCGTATAGTCTCCATGGGAATAGACGATGGGGATTGGATTTTGAGAAAGGGAGAGACATTCCTCCTGCAGCGGCTTCAGCTTTTCATCCAGCTCAGGGAAGGCTGATGCAGCTGTCCTGATCAGGGAGATAAAGAGCCGGTTGATTTCTTCCTCACCCGCAGTTGTTTCCCTGGTCTTCAGATGGAACTGCTTCAGCCATGCTGCAGCAGAGGCAAAGCAACGGTACGGCTCATAGCGGAGATGGTATCCCCTGAGAGGCAGCGTCCTTCCTGGGCAGTACGATTCGAGAAAGAGGGGAAGGCCCTGAATTTCACCTTCATAGAACGGCCTTGGCACTGAGGAAGCGAGATCCTTCAGCCGGGAAGAACTGTAAAACTCCCGGAGCATATCGAATGCGGATTTCATGGTGGGGGCATAGTCCGGCCTGCTCGGGATCTTGGCAATAAGAACAGGTTCACGGCTGCTTTCACTAAAGATGAGGAAGATAAACTTGGGATGGATGATCCTGCCTGCCGGGAGGTACGCTACCACCTTGAGATCCTGGGGTGCTGGCAGGACAGGGCAGATCTCGCTCCATCGGGAGAGCAAGAATTTTTTAAGGGAAAAGAGCATGGTCGCCGGTCTATGAACGGATGAAGATGAGATAGCCTTGAGGGATAATTTTCCCGAAGACATTCAGGCGGGAAAGAATCATCATGCCCAGATATTTAAGCCAGGCGAGAAGATTCCCTTCTGAATGGAGGATGGTCAGGTCCCGGATGATATACCTCTCCACGCCGGGTGAGCCCAGGGGGATGAGCCGTTTTACATTCCTGAGACTGCGGTATGGCCAGTAAATTTCTGTATAAGAATAACCAAGTATATTCAATAAATTAAATAATCTCATTAAAGATTTACTTTTAGCTAAAAGAGTGAAGGGCTGAGGTTTGAAAAAGATGAGGAGTTGACCATTTTCTTTCAGAATCCTCTTAACTTCGGAAAACATTCTTCTTAACGTTTCCTCATTCTCTCCAGAGGATTCCAAAATGATTACCCCATCTAAAGATTGGTCAAGAAAGGGTAACACATCAATTCCTCCCTGGATAGAGATAGCATTTTCTCCATCTCTTATGGCTGAATCCTTCAATCTCCTGTAATCTGGATCAATGCGTATAAGGCGAGCCCTGAAGGATCGAGGAGAGATCTCCAGCGAACAGCCAATCTCAAGAACTCTCTCATCAGGATTACTGAAAAATAAGATGGGCCAATCCTGGCTTCTTTTCTTCTGTTTCATTTTACAATATTTTTAGATCGCTCTTTTTTCCTTAGGCTATTCAAGCACAATGAGGGAGAGCTCGTGTTTTTCCTTTGCCAAAGTATTGCTTCTCCAATTTTTCAATTACTTCAAAAGTGCCTTTTAAGATGGTATCCCAGTCGTATCTCTTGGCCTTCTCCCGAAGATCGATTTTTATGGGGGGGGTGAGAAAAAATTCATCTATCGCTTGTGTAATTGCCTCCGGTGATCCGGGTTCTACGAGGATGCCTCCTCCCATCACTTCCACAAAATGAGGTATTCCTCTAATTGAGGTGGCGATAAAAGGGAGGTTACAGGCAGCAGCTTCTATTAAGACTGTAGGTAGTCCCTCTCCAGTGACTGAAGGAAGAAGGAAAAGATCAGTAGCACTGTAGAAAAGTGAAAGGTCTTCATTCCTTATCGTACCCAGAAATTGTATCCTATCACCAATCCCCAATTGACGAACGAGTGCATTCAGCATCTCCTGGTATTCTGTCTTGGCACACTTACCGATTAATAGAAGTTCTGTGTCAGGATATTTACTGAATATAGGAGGCAGGGACTTAAGGAGGAATTCGGTACCCTTACGGTTCTCAAACATTCCTATATACAGGAGGTATCTCTTTTCCTGCTTAAGCTTTAAACTTCTCTTTGCCTCTTCCTTGGGGCAGGGCCGAAAGAGATTGAAATCGACCCCAATGGTCTGAACGGAAATTTTATCTTTCGGTACATACTTTGAAAGCTTGTCTTTCACCTCTGGATAAAGAACAAAAAAGTGGTCCACCTTTTTATAGGCCTGTTGCTCTAAGGGTGCGAGGATTATCCTCCGAGGTTTTGAGATGAACTTTTTTATCCGGTAGAAGATCTCTTCTCCATGATGCTGGGAAACAATCGGCCCATTTTTTACCATGAGTGGTATGAGGTTGGTCCACTTTCCATGAATACCGTGGATGAAAAGAAGGCATTCCCCTTTCGCGCATTCTTCCCTTACTGCCTTGAGCATGGATAATGAGAAATGTTTGTAAGGAAAGGATGATAGGGAGGCGGGAAAGATTCTATAGGTGATGCCATCCTCCCTAACTACAATAGATTCTTTTATCATCCTCTCTGGATTCCAGCATTCGATTTCATACTGGTCAGTGTATTCCCTCATCTTGAGAGCATATCTCCGACTAAAGGTATCTACCCTGTGGAGTGTTTGTGGAAGTGGCCACTTCCCTCGATAGGAATGGTTCAAAAGATGAATAATTTTCATGTTATTTACAGATAACCCAAGCCTTCCAGTTGTTCCTTAATATCTTGGTCAAAGCCCTCTTCGGTCTTTCCCGGTAGGGTTGGAAGGTGGTTGTCTTTCAGCCATCTATCCAGTAATACCTCAAGCTCTTTTACTTTTTCAGGTGCCTTCTCTATGAGGTTATTTCCTTCTCCGGGGTCATCCTTGAGATGGTATAATTCTACCCTCCCGCCAGATGTCCTGATCAGTTTGTGTTCCCCTTTGCGGATAGCAGTATATGAAATCTCAAAACGGGAGGTATCAAAATCAGGATATTTCTTGAAGGGCCGCAGCCAGGGATACCAGTATTCTTCTCCCAGATGCCGGGATACCGGATGATGAGGGGAATCCTGAGCAGGGTGTCATAGACGCAGTACTGATGATCCATGAGCTGGTGTTCCCCGAGATTCTCTCCATGGTCTGCGGTGATGATGATGAGAGTTTGATCGAGAATCCCCATTTCCCGAAGGGAGGCAAAGATCTCACCCAGGCAGTGATCAAGGTAGTTGATCTCGGCATCATAGAGGTATCGTAAGAGTTCGAATTCCCTCTCTCCCCACGGTACCTTGCCGGTAAAATACTTGGAAGGATTCTGGTCAAGCCTTTCAGCCTCTTTTAGTAAGGCTGAATCAGACAAGAATCGCTGCCGGTATTGAGCGGGCGGGTGGTAGGGGAGGTGGGTTTCGACAAAGTGAGCAAATATGAAGAAGGGGACATGCTCTTCATTAAGCCTGCCAGCCCACTTCTTCACCTCCTTCACTGCCCAGGGAGTGCCTTTGCCGTAGCGTGATTTGAAAAATCTGCGGTACCTCTTGCTGATAAAGTTCTGGAAGGGGTTCAGGCGACCCTTCATCGGTGAGTTGAACCTCCCACCCAGCGAGAAGTGAGAGAAACCTCTATCCAGGTTTGTCGCAGCAGAGACGAGCGGGGTATTGGACAGCCCGACGGTTGTGTACCCCTGCTGCGAAAGGATTTCAGCGAGAGTTATGATCCTGTTCGGCAGGACAAGATTCCGGGCGTGGGTGTTGTGTCCCGGTGTGTGGGCGCCGCTGAAGAGGGAGGCAAAGGTGGGGAGTGTCCAGATCGAGGTAGCCATAGGTGGAGAGATGGTCAGGTCTCAGGGCATCCAGTACAATGAGCAAGATGTTGGGTTTTTCTTGTGCCATAACCATCCATATTTAACATTACGAAGAGGTTTTTGGATAGTATTTTTTCTCCAGGTGTTCAAATACCTCGACGGTCGAGCGCAGGATGGCATCCCAGCTGTGTTTCCGGGCCTTTTCCCGCACATCCTGCTTTTCCGGCGGATGAGAAAAGAAGTCGATGAGCGCCCGGCAGATATTTTCAGGTGATCCAGGTTCAATGAGCGTGCCGCCGCCGACCTCTCTTAAGAACGCCGGTATTCCCCCGATAGGGCTCGTGAGATAAGGGAGGTTGCAGGCAGCAGCCTCCATCAGGACCTTTGGTACGCCCTCTGCCTTGATCGAGGGGAGGATGAAGAGATCAGATGCATTATAGTAGAGAGGCAGGTCGTCGTTCCTGATCTGGCCGAGAAAATGTATCCGCTCGCTGATGCCCGATTGCCGGGTGATCTCGCGGAGCATTGCCTCGTATTCCTTCCTTACAGCAGTGCCGATGAGAAGCAGGTCAACGTCAGGACAGGCACTGAATACAGGGGGCAGGGCATGCAGGAGCACATCAGTCCCCTTGCGGTTTTCGAGCATCCCCACAGAGAGGAGGTATCTTTTGTCACGGCTCAGCTTCAGGGAGTTTTTCGCATCTTCCCGTGCAATCGGCTTGAAGAGG
>JAPLJA010000215.1 GCA_026388815.1 Pseudomonadota bacterium | reverse complement strand
CTGCTACCACTTAATCATTCAATAGTTGTAGTACAAGGTTTCCTGAATCTTGTTCACATTCAGAATCCCGGGATGATCTTCGGTATTTTTTCTCAATCCACATATACATTGAAGTCCTATCTGCTCATCATCGTCTCCCTTGCGGCTATAACCTTCCTCTTTTTCCTGCTCCGATCTTTAAAAGAGAAAAATTTATTCCTCACAATCGCCCTTTCCCTCACTTTAGGCGGGGCAATTGGGAATTTAGTGGACAGGATAGTTTTAGGAAAAGTGGTAGACTTTATTGACGTCTACTGGAGCACATATCACTGGCCGGCTTTTAATGTAGCTGATTCAGCAATAAGTGTCGGGATGGTAATTCTTGCAATTCAGGTCTTACGAGATGAGAACCATGCGCCCTCAAAGTAAAGGATAATAATGTATCCCACCCTCTTTAAGTTTCTTGGTTTAACTATTCACACCTATGGTTTGTTTATTGCTGCTGGTTTTCTTTTAGGGTTAGCTCTCGCAATGCAAGAAGCCAGAAGAGAAGGGATAAATCCTCAGATGATCCTTGATCTGGGTTTCTACTTGATCTTCTCTGCTATCGTTGGATCCAGGTTATTCTACGTGTTACAAAACATCCGCTACTATCTGAATGATCCTATCGAGATCATCAAGGTATGGCATGGAGGCCTTGTATTCTATGGAGGATTTTTCCTTGCACTGATTGTATGCATCTTCTATCTCAAGAGACACAGACTGCCCCTCGCAAAAACCTGCGATCTCTTTGCTCCGTCTCTGGCAGCAGGTGAGTTCTTGGGAAGGCTGGGCTGCTTTTTCGCTGGCTGCTGCTACGGTAAAGAGACGAACCTCCCCTGGGGGGTAACGTTTACCAATCCCGAGAGTTTAGCAAGGGTAGGCATTCCTCTCCATCCTACTCAACTCTATTCATCCTTGCTTGCCCTCTTAACTCTCTTTATTCTCCTCTACTTAAGGAGGAATAAGAGTTTTGAAGGAGAAATTACTTGGTTCTATATTCTACTCTACTCTATTGCCAGATTAGTGGTTGAATACTTCCGAGGGGATCAGCGTGGCTTTATCATGGATGAGACCATTTCTCTCGCCCAGGGGATTGCTCTGATCATGGGAATCCTCTCTGCCTTTATGCTTCTTTATCTCAGAAAAAGACAAGGGGGCTAACCTTTCTATTCTCCGAATTTGGTTTCTCTACTCTGCTTTAACCTTTGTATGTTATCTCGGTGACGGAGGATGATAAAACCTCCCATAATCACTGCAAGTATTACATACACATAAGAATAGGAAAATACCAAAAGGATTACCGGCAACAAAGCAGCAGCAATGATGGAACCAAGGGACACATAGCGGGTCTGATATAGTACCAGGAGAAATATCCCAAGGTCGGCTAAGAGAGCAAGGGGAGAAAGGGTGAGAAAAACCCCGATAAAGGTGGCGACCCCTTTTCCACCCTGAAATCTAAGGTAAATCGGAAAGAGGTGCCCCAGAAAGGCGGCAAGTCCAGCAAGGCAAGCCCACATCTCAGAGTGGATAATCTCTTCTGCAACTATTACGAATAGAGCCCCTTTGAGGATATCAAATATGAGAGTTAATGCTCCAAGCTTCTTACCCAGTACCCGGGAGACATTGGTAGCACCAATATTTCCGCTTCCTGCCTTCCGGATATCAGTGCTGGCAAAAACTTTTGAAAGGATAAGACCGAAGGGAATGGAGCCAACAAGATAAGCAAGAGCTACAATAACGAGAGCTTCTTTGTTCATCATGCTCAAAGAGAATCCTGGTTCTATTGTTCTTCCCTCCCCTATTTTCTTTCCGCCCTATTCTTATACCTCTGATAGATTTCTTCAAACTTTGGAAAATGCACAGTGAGACCCACCAGCTCTCCCAAGATCTCAAACGTGAGATCTGTACCTCTGGTGAAGAGGAAGATGTCGCCTGCACTACCTTGCAAAATCTTTCCTTCACAGGTAACGCGTATCGGCCCGCCCTCTACAATATAGAATATCTCATCACACTCATAGTGCCAGTTGAAGGTCACCTTTGGCCACCGCTCAAGGACAGAACCAATGTTCTCACTGTGCCCTGAATCAAACAGGATGGAGACCTCTGCTTGTTTCAGGGCTGATACCCCTTCAAGTTTTGAATCATCAATATCAATGAACTTCCCTATCCTTTCCCACGTGACACCCTTTGTTTTTTGCATAAAGGCTGGCATGATCTCCTCCACAATAAAAGCTTTCAGCTATCAGCCTTCAGCAATCAGCAATATATTTAATTTAAGCTGAGAGTTGACAGCTGACCGCTTTTTGCTATTTACCGGGTATTTACTCTACCACTGTTTTAGGCACAATACAAAGCAGAGGGGCTAAATCCTTCGAACAGGTTTTCTCATCAGGATGAACAGGAGTATGGCAGCAAGCATGGCAAGTCCACCACCAAAAGAAAAGGCAACGTAAGCCCCAAAGGTTTGCCAGAGCCATCCCATCACAAGACTTGCTGGCAGGGCAGTGATACCTATCACTGCGTTATAGATTCCATAAGCCGTGCCTCTGGTCTCTCCTTTTACCAAATCAGCAACCAGTGCCTTCTCTACCCCTTCAGTCAGTCCAAAGTAAAGGCCGTAGATCCCAAAGAGCAGCCAGATTGCCTGAGGAGTAGATACTCTGCCCATTTCAAAATACACGAGGGCATAAATCAACCAGCCCAAAATGATCACCTTTCCTCTACCAAAGCGGTCAGAAAAAATCCCGCCCGGGAAAGAAGATAACGTTTTGATCACATGGAGGAAGACCCAGAGGATGGGAATTAATGCAAGAGAAATTCCACATTCCTTAGCGCGAAGAATCAGGAAGGCATCACTTGAGTTACCCAGGCTGAATATTGCTATGATGACTAAGAAATAGGGAAATTTCCTGCTCAGTGCATGGGAATGGGAGTCAGTTGAAGAGGGAAGAGGATTATAATCCCCTTTCTTTTCCTCAACGAAAATAGCAAGCACAAGGACTGAGACAAGGGCAGGTATGAATGCAAGGAAGAATACCAGTCGGAAGCTGGCACCTCGAACAAGGAAAAGCGAAGCTAAGAGTGGGCCGATAACTGCACCGAGATGATCCAAGGAACGATGGAAACCAAAGGCCTTCCCCCTGCACTCCATGGATACGGAATCGGCAATCAGGGCATCACGGGGGGCTGTCCTGATTCCTTTCCCTGCTCGATCGGTAAAGCGGATCAAAAGCACCTGCCAACTGGCAGTGGACAGGGCAATGAGAGGGCGGGTAAGAGAAGAAAGGGAGTAGCCCCATATGGTCAGGAGCTTTCTTTTCTTCCATCGATCAGAGAGCCATCCCGAGAAGAATTTCAGCAGGCTGGCAGTGCTTTCGGCTGTGCCCTCAATCAATCCAACGAAGGCAATGCTGCTCCCTAAAACGGTAGTAAGGAAAATGGGAAGAAGGGGATAGATCATTTCAGAGCTTACATCATTTAAAAAACTTACTATCCCCAGGGTGAAAATATTTTTCGTGAGACCGGAAAAAAGCGATTTTCCCTTGAAGGGGGATGAGTGCCTGTCCTTCATGCCATGCCTTCGATCACCCTTCTTAATCTTTCCTTTCCATCCTCTGTAACTGATTTTCCATGACTGGGAAGGATGATCTTGAAACTATAAGCCAAGAGTCTTTTTAAGCTTTCCAAGGCCTCTTTATGATTAAGGCTGGCCATGGGACTGGGGGGATTCAAATCATCCGGGGCTATTTCCGGGTTCAATTCATTTTTCCCGGAGAGGCTATCACCCGAAATCAATACTTCATCTCGATAGAGCAGGGCAATATTACCCCGCGTATGGCCAGGAATATGGATCACCCTGAGATCTCCCGCAATACATTCACCATCCTCTAAGGCATGATCCACCGTACAGGGTTCAAACTCAAAGAACTTCAGCAGATGGGGTGGAACGAAGGAAGGCGTAGGCAATTTTTCTCTCCCCTCCACAATGGGAATATCTAATGTATGGAGTGCAACCGGCACATGGTAAAAGCTCTTTAAACGCGAGAGGCTCCCCACATGATCAAGATGACAGTGTGTGCAAACGATCATCTCAAGTTTTATCCCCTGATCATTCAGGAAATCTACAATATAAGGATATGACCCCTTCCGAAATACCTCTTTCTCCTTGTCATCACCCATTTTCATACCATTCTTCTCAAAAAAATCTATGACCTCTTGAGATAAGGGAATAAGTCCGGTATCTACTAAAATCTTTTTTCCACCATTAATCAGAAATACCTTCGTATTTCCCAGTTCCAGCTCATAGACATCACCATATCTATTCATAGAACTCTCCTCCATTTTTTAAGAGAATCTCCGACGAGATAAATTCTTCCCTGTTGATGTTTGCAAAGGTGGTTTTAAACAGAAGAGGTTATGGAGAAAGTCACGGGGGGTGAACGTTGCACCCCCCGGATTCCATGAGTTTAAGAAGATTTTAACGGTTCGAGAGCCTTTAATGCCATGGGCAAGAAAGGTTTGGGGGTAATCTCCTTCACTGCTTCGATTAAAATATCTTCGGTTACCTTCTTGGCATCACCAGCCCTTTTCTCGCAAGCCTCGAGCAGTTTCTTTTCTGTCATGGCCCTGAATGGTTTCGGTGAACCTTCGATACATTTGTCGAACATCGCCTTACTGTTCCCTTCCCAAGTTAAATCAGCCATTTTTCTCCCTCCTTTCATTAAACATTGTTAGCAAACCGGTTCCCTCCCTTGGGGATCCTTTTTTCTTCTATCATGTTACCAGTATAAAATCCAGAAAAAAATTAGCACATAAACATTTCGGATCCTAACCTTTAAATAATTCATGCCTATACCTTGTTTTACCCTGATTAAGCCACCAGATTCCTTAATGTCTTCATCCCCTCGATTCTGACTTCAACGATATCACCGATATTGAGAGATCCTACTCCTGCAGGGGTGCCGGTCGCAATGACATCTCCCGGGAGGAGAGTCATAACCTGCGAGATAAAAGATACTAAATGAAACACCGAAAAAACCATGTCTTTCGTATTGCCTGACTGTTTCCGTTCACCATTTACATAGGCTTCTATGATGAGTTGACCTGGCTCTATACTGGTTTCAATACAGGGACCGAGAGGGGCAAAAGTATCAAAGCCCTTAGACCTTGTATACTGTCCATCCCGTTTCTGAAGATCCCTGGCAGTAACATCATTGAAGCAGGTGTATCCTAAGATATAACTTTTTGCTTCTCCTTCTGATACATTCTTTGCCCTTTGCTTGATCACGATACCGAGTTCTGCCTCATAGTCTACTCTTTTGCTGATTGAAGGATAGATAATTTCTTCGTCGTGAGCAATAATGGAGGTCGACGGTTTAATAAACAAAATGGGCTCCTGGGGAATAGGGAGCTTCATCTCTTCTGCGTGGTCACGGTAATTCAGACCGACTGCCACAATCTTAGAAGGTTGACAGGGGGGAAGAATCTTCAATTCTGAAAATTTTAATTCCTCGTCGCTTATCTCCTTGCCACCCTCGATTTCCCTTACTATCTCTCTTTCTTCATCTAATACCCCGAAAAATACTTTGCCATTACTGGAGCATCTAATCAGTTTCAAAGAAAAACCTCCTCTGACTTAATTGCCTGGAATTCTCTTCCTGATGAATGAACGTGATATAATGCTCTTTGTGAAAAGTCAAGATCATCCGTTACCGCGGTTTTTGTCTGTCAATTGTCTATACACATTAAGAATTTGAGGGATTATTACCTCCTGGGAATAGCATCGCCGTACCCGGATTGCTGCTTCGTTTCCCATGCTTTCAGCCAATGCAGGGTCAGACAGGAGGGCAACAATCTTTTCAGCAAGCTCTTCTTTATTATCAGGCTGGAAGAGAAAACCTGAGACGCCATCTTCAATCATCTCGGGGAGACCCCCTACATTGCTCGCAATAACCGGGCACCCACAACTCATCGCCTCAAGACAGGTAAAGGGAAAATTCTCAAAGAGAGATGGAACGACCGCCAGACGTGCCTGCTGATAGTGCTCAATCAGTTCCTTTCTCGGTATCATGTCAGAGAACTCTACCCTATCCCTTACACCCAGTTCGTGAGCGAGGCCTTCCACCATCTGCCGGTAAGAACTGCTACGAGGTCCTGTCAAGGTATCACTTCCGATAAGTCTGAGCTTTATTTGAGGGAATATTTTTAATACCTCGGGCAGGGCCTGGATCAGCACTTTTGTATTCTTGAGATCCTGGAACTTTCCTACCTGGAGTATTACCTGGGTGGATAATCGGTCCCGGT
This sequence comes from Pseudomonadota bacterium, assembly GCA_026388815.1. Taxonomy (GTDB): domain Bacteria; phylum Desulfobacterota; class WTBG01; order JAPLJA01; family JAPLJA01; genus JAPLJA01. Next base: position 8,704 of record JAPLJA010000215.1, on the reverse strand, counting down.
AGCCTTTGCTGATGAATCGAGAGGTATCAATAGGGTTGGGAATCACGGAGAAAGATTTTCTAACTTTCATCTTGTCTTGACATAATTCTGCTAAACTTCTGCTGGGTGATGTTATGAAATCTGCATGTATTACCGTCTCCTTTTCCATCCAGCGAACAATGTGGGAATAGGAATCAGGCTTAATTCCAGTAACCTCTTCCGTCACGATGTGAGGGGTATGCAGTCTCACCACCAAGGGAATTCTTTTTTTTGTGCGGGAGAAAAAGAATGCCTCAGCCCCATATTCTGGTGCTTCAACAATTTCGATCCCTTTTTCCCGAATAACCTTTTTCAGCTTCCGATGTAAGGCAAGGCTGTAACCAAAGATATTGAGAGAGGTATGCAGGAACGGTACAGAAAAACATAAGGGGGGTATCCGGTAAACCAAGACCGAGCCATCCTGGCATTCTTCTTCCTTCACTTCTGACCTGGAGATTACGAAGACCTCTTCACCTGACTGAGACAGACCCTGCGCCAGGGCAAAGGTATAGGTGCCGATTCCTCCCCTGCCGGAGGAGGAAGTTGGATACTCTTCTGAAACAAGGCAAATTCTCATGTTCCCTATATCTTCAGAACTTTTTTTTGTTGAGCACTTTCTCCAGAACCTCTTCTGTCTCTTCTGCTACCCTGCCCCAGTTGTAGTACTGAATCACCTCTCTCCTTGCCTCTCTTCCCATTTCTTCACCCTTCTGCCGATTCTCTTTGAACCAGAGTATTCTGTCCACAATCTCGTCAACTTTATTACCGGTGAGAATACCGTTCATTCCATCCTTGATAACCTGAGAAATCTGTCCCAGGTCTGAAGCGATAATCGGTCTGGCAGCAGCCATGTAATCGAAAAGTTTAAGAGGAGAATTATAGAATCCGTATTCGAGCCAATCATACTTGTTATAGAGACAGCTGCAGAGGTCAGCTCCACAAAGATAGTGAGGAAGTTCCAGGTTGTTAACCTCTCTGAGAACCAGAACGTTTTCCAGCAAAGGAAATGAATATCCATCTCGGGTTATGAAGATAAAGATAATATCTTTCGAAATCTGAGCAATTTTCCTTGCCACCTCTATGATTATATTCACTCCCTGCCAAGGGTTTAAGGCATCACCCGCCCAGACCACTTTATAGAGATGGGGTAGTTTATCCAGTACCGTTTTTTGGGCCTTTTCAGGGTCAAAGAGCTCCGGATCTGAACCATTAGGGATGGAAAAAGATCGTTTGATACCCAAGTAACCCCGGCAATAATCCTTCAGAACATCAGAAACACCAATGGCAGCATCTACAAACTGAGAGAAAAACTTCCTCCTCCGATTCTCCCTGGCAATCTTCTTTTCAATCAACGGATTCCGAGGCATGAGCGCTCTCAGTTCTTCAACCGGCGCATTCACCTCCCAGACCACTGGCAATGAATAAGGTCTTACCAGTTTGAGCAGGGTAGCCCTCTCTAAGGGAGAGGCACATAATACCCGGATATAGAGTACATCTGCCTCTCTTGCTACCTGAATTGCCCCCCATTTACTCCTGGGATAGTTCACACAATCCGGGTTGCCATCCCCTATGCAAGAGATAACTGTATGACCCCTTTTGACCAGATTCTTGATGAGATGGTATCCATGGGAAGAATACCCACTGGCTGGAGGATAGGTCTGAAGGTAGAAAAAACCGATCTTCATCTTATGTCTACCTATTTTGATCCCTTCCATGATAAAGAGTACTGGCCTCGGCGTACAATCTTTCTATGTGTGTAATTTCATCTTTTACATTGTAATGCTTCTCTATATGAGCCCTCCCTTTTCTCCCCATCTCAAGACGTAATTCAGGATGATCAAGCAGGTAGGCCAGTCTGCCTGCTAAGGCATCAACGTCCTTCTCTTGAACTAAAAAACCGGTCTCTCCATCGATAACCACTTCAGGAATCCCTGCATGGAAGGTAGAAATCACAGGAAGGCACATAGCCTGAGCCTCCATGAGCACCATAGGAGTTCCTTCTTTATCCCCTCTTTCACTGGTATGGGAGGGCAGAATGAAGATATCTGCGTTCACCATTTCCTCTTTGACCTGGGTATGAAACCCCACGAGGGTAGCCCGATCTTGCAGATCACGTTGCCTGATCAAATCTTCAATCGTATCCTTCAGGTATCCATCGCCAATGATTTTCAGTCTGCTCTGCGGATACTTGTCCTTTATTCTGGCAAAGGCCTCAATCGCTAACGGAATGCCTTTCTTCTCCACCAATCTCCCTACCAGCAGGACAGTATTATAGTCTCTCTCTTTCTTTTCACCAGGCTTAAATTTATTGAGATCCACGCCCAAGTGGTGAACCCTTATTTTCTCACCCGGGCAATGCAATTTTAAAAGCTCCTCTTTCATTGCCTCTGAAAGTACCATAATGTAATCAGACCGTTTAAACAGGGTTTGATATATCGAGGGAAATTCTCTGGGAATCTGCGTAGCATCGTATCCGTAAAACGAGGTGATGAAGGGAAGCCGGAGGATATCCTTCAAAAAGATAAATTCTGCCCCTACCTGACCGAAGTGGACATGAATCACGTCAAAATTTTTCTTACCCAAAAAGGGGACCAGTTTCCAAAGTCCTTCCACCTTCAATCCCAGATTAAGGTATTTCACGATCCTGGGAAGGCCTGAAAGAGCGGAAAAAGGTGAGGATAAAAGGTTATTCACCATATCTCTTCTTCCCGTATACCTCCTGAAATAACAGGTTTTCTTGAGCAACTGGTACTTTCCTACCTCCTCATGGAAGGTCGACGGAAGAGGTTGTTCCAAGGAAAAGATTTCAACGGTGTGTCCCCGGTCAATAAGGGCAGTAATCTGGTTTAAAATGAAGGTTTCTGTTATGGTGGGGAATGACAGAAGAATGAAAGCCAGATTCACCCGTGCCCCCCGAAGAGAAGAGTTTTGACAAGCTTTCTCAGCAATCTTTTCATGTTTAAAAATGTATGGTTGAAAAACAAGAACATCGAGGTCCAAAGAGATACGTGACAGAGGACCATGAAGGGTTTTAAGAGGAGGGCCTTGGACATGAACCGAAAGCCGTTGGCATGGAGGCCGATGTCCATATACTGGCGAGAGACGGTCAGATAGATAGTAGCAAAAGCAGAAGATCTGAGAGGGGCAAGCTCCCAAGAATCTTCCCTGAAGACTTTTGCCATTAATGCCAGTTTGCCCTTGACCATCCTCTCCACGTCCTTGTGCATATTTTTTTCATGGATGCGGATTTTCACCAGCGGCTTCGCAATATAATCAAAAGGGAAAAATCTGGCAATCCTCAGCCATAAATCCCAGTCTTCACAGGAGGGGAGAGACTCATCAAAGCTGCCAACCTTCTTAATACACTCCCTTCTCACCAAAACAGAAGAGGAAGAACCTGCAATACTATTGTTAAATAAGAGCTGATGAAAAACATCTCCCCTCACAGGGGTACAGGGACGTTTCTGTGCTATATGATTACCCGATCCATCCACCATCTCTATGAGTGTGTATACCACTCCGAGGTTGGGTTGAGCATAAAAAGGCTTTAGTGTCTCTTCCAATTTCTCAGGCATCCAGACATCATCGGCATCGAGAAAGGCAATAAACGGCGCCGTGGATAATTTCAGACCAGTATTGCGTGCGGCAGGCAGTCCCCTGTTTTCCTGAAAAAAGTATTGGATATTGGAATGAAGCAATTGATACCGAGAAACTACCTCTCGTGTATTATCAGTTGAACCATCATCGATAATGAACAAATGAAAGTCCTGGAAGGTTTGTCCCAGGACACTTTTGATGGATTCTTGAAGAAACCTCCCATAATTGTAGGAAGGAATGACCACATCAATCAACGCCATGTGTCTTACCCAAGATAACCCAGACCTTTAAGCCTTTCTCTGATGAGTTCTGAATCTTCCCTGGGAAGGTCACCTTTTCCAGCTCTTTCTACCCTCCCTTTACCAGCAACAAATCTTACTTCTCCGGGCTCATCTAAACAAGAAAGTAAAACCTTCCCATCCATATCATCTGGAACTGGCAGATCAAAGAGGTGCAGAATGGTAGGTGCCAAATCAATGATCCGGGCTGTATCTACTGTACCTTGCCGTATCCCTTTTCCCTCCATGATAAAGATACCTGCAGGACTATGGGTTCCAATGGGAGGTGAGAACATTTTTACCAGCCCTTCTGAAGAAAGAGAACGGCTGATGGAAAACCCATCTTCCGGGATTAAGACCAGATCGGGAAGAATTATACCTTCACCATTCTGATAGAGCTCATCGCCTGGGATAACTTTTTTTATAAACCTCCCTCCTTCAACAGGAGATTCAATCTGGGAGAAAAGGTCCGTCAATTCTCTTTTAAGACTATCATATTCCCTGCCGGGATTCACCAACCCGCATGGTTCCTTCCCCTTCACATTGAAATAGATGAATCCGTACAGTTCGGCAGATACAACACACGCACTGGTCTTTGACCATTCTATAGGTAACTCCTTCATTAAATCAGTCTCCCTTTCCCTCTCCATCCAATTGCGAGTGCGGGCAGGACGTGGTTGTGTTTGAGAAGGTGGTTTTATAGCCTTCACCATTCTCTTTAAAAATTTCCAAGACCGAGGGAGAAAGTAACTCTTTCCCTTATCCTCTTCCTCTTGGTTCTGTTTAATCCATAGGAAGCCCTTCTCTCTTAAGAGATGATTCGGGTATATCACCCCCCTATGTGATTGGAAGCCATGATCAGAAAGAATAATTTTTATAGCATGAATCTCCTCAGCCTTTTCAAGAAAGAGACCTGTCATCTCATCCAGTTTTTTATAAAATTCAAGAATCATGTTCTGCATTAATAAGTCGTCTCCACTGAGTTCACTGAAATTGAAGAGGGACCATAACCGGTGTTGAATTATATCTGTTTCTTGAAAGTGGAGGTGGAAGAGATCAAACGGATACCTCTCCCAGAGGTAGAGTCCTAACTGGGCTTTCTCTTCAAGAGAAGAACAGCTCTTTTTTATGAATGATACAAAACCTTCCATAGATTTGAGAGCTTCTTCTCCCCAACTGTGGAGAAAATTATACCCAGGGAATCTTTCGAGAATCTCTGTCCCCAGATCCTCAGGAAAGGTAAAGTTGGATTGTACAGAGGGAGTATCAAATCCTGAAACAACAAAGCTCGCTATGGGAGGGGGCGGGTAGGTCAAGGGAAGATTAATAACTCCCACCTTTTTCCCGCCCTCATTCAAAATTTCCCATATGGTTGCTGATTGAATTCTGGAATAGCTTGAGAAGTAATCACTCGCAGTAAAAGGATCGTAGACCCTAAAATCGAAAATCCCATGTTTCCCAGGATTTTTCCCGGTCATGAAAGAAGTCCAAGCAGGAGGGGTCACAGGAGGGTTGGTGGAACAGAGAATTCCATGACACCCCCTTTCCATCAACTTACTTATGTGGGGTATCACACCTCTTCTCTTTAAAGGTTCAAGAACATTCCAACTCCCTCCATCAATGCTAATGATTAATACCTTTGGTTCTTTCACCAATATTTTATTAACCTGATAGACGTGCTGATTTCTTTCCCCTCACACTGAGGGGAGTAGACTCCACGAGCCTTCCACTTTATAAATACCTTCTTCCTCAAATTCCTGAAGAAGTTCCTTTTCAATCTTAATGATCTTTCTGACCTGCCGGCAGTAACGAAGGTTTGACTGCCAATCCCATACTGAGATATCCAGGCTGTAGAACTGGGGGAGAAGTTTTAATGTCCCTGTCTCTAAACGCACAATTCCTTTCCCGTCCAGCAGAGGAATAGAATAGCCATCATATCTGGTATGATATTCACAACAGGTAATGCCATCACCTCGTACTACTCTCACCCTGAAGACAGGATCAGGTATGGGCTTAAATGTATGATATCCGATCTCCACGATCAATTGCTCCCCAGCCCGAAAGATCTTCTTTTCCTCTCCCTGGATATCCAGAGTTTTTACCTCAGCAATCTCCATCTCATTTCTGGAGAACCCCCTTTCTCCTGGGGAAGACCCCTCTATCATCCTGGAGAAATCTTTAAGATTGGTATCCTCTTCGTAAAATTGAATCGCCTCCTGCGTATCACCCAGATATCTCACCTTCCCCTGCGAAAGGTATATAGTCGTAGAACATAACGCCTGAACAGAGAGGAGGTTGTGTGAAACAAAGAGGATGGTGGTAGCTTTCTTGCTCAATTCTCTTATCCGGTTTAAGCATTTCCTCTGGAATGAAAGATCCCCGATGGAGAGAACTTCATCGATGAGGAGGATCTCTGGTTCTATGTGAGCTGCCACAGAAAAGCCAAGTCGGATGTACATCCCTGATGAGTATTTCTTCACAGGGGTATTAATAAATCGTTCCAGTTCAGCAAATGCAACAATCTGCTCAAATTTCTCCTGGATCTCTTTTCTCGTTAACCCCAAGATAGAGCCGTTGAGATAGATATTCTCTGCCCCAGTCAATTCAGGATGGAACCCTGCACCCAGCTCAATAAGATTTCCAATGGTCCCACTAACCTCAATCTTCCCTTCTGTAGGATACGTAATGCGTGATAATAATTTGAGCAAGGTGGTCTTCCCCGAGCCGTTTGGGCCAATGATCCCCCAACTCTCTCCCCTGGGTATCTCAAAATTCACATTCCGGAGGGCCCAAATCTCACTCTTGTCCGGCAAAGTCGGTTTCGCAAGAGAAGGCCTTTTAAACATCCCAGGAACTAACTCTTTCAAGGAACGCGAGGCCCCCTGATTAATGAAGTACCGTTTGGATACGTTATCAAATTTGATCACGCCACTCATGTTCGTTCAAATGATATCAGCGAAAAAAATCTCCTTCCGCTTAAAATATCTATAAGAAAGTAAAAAGACTGTACCCGCTATAAAAAACAGATATATAAGATACAGGGGATCTGGTGGTAATCCGTAAAGGATTACCCTGCGATAACTATCAATTATTCCTGCCATTGGATTGAGCATATACAGGTATCGCATTTTTTCAGGCACAAGGCTCGAAGGATAGACTATAGGGGAAGCATACATCCAGACCTGGAGGATTAACGGGATAGCCTGCATGGTATCCCTGAAAGAAACATTGAGCGCAGAGAGGAAAAAAGCCATCCCAGAGGTAAATATAACCTGTATGACCAGAATCAAGATGATAAACATGATATTGAGGGTCAAAGAGATATGGTAAAAAAACAGCACCCCGATAAAGAGAGTGGAGGCTATGCCAAAGTCTAAAGAGGCAGTAATAATTGAAGTGAGGGGAAGCAGTTCCCTGGGAAAGTACACTTTTGTCAAAAGAGTGCTGTTATTGGTGAGAGATTGAGTCGCCCGGTTGAGGGAGGTTGCAAAGAATGTCCAGGGAAGCAGGGCACAATAAGAAAAGAGCGGATAGGGGATCCCCTCACTGGGGAAACGGGCGAAAAGGGAGAAGACCAGGGTGAAGGTTACCATCAGGGCAAAAGGCTGAAAAACAGACCATGCAATCCCTATCAATGTTTGTTTATATCTGATCTTGATTTCCCGTAAGACAAGACTTGAGAGTAACTCACGATAAGACCACAGTAATCTTATTTGAACTAACATCTTTCTCATCCCATTTCCTGGAAGCAGGTTCTTAAAACTTGCTCTATTCTACTCCGGAACAGGAATAGTCATTACGCTAAGCGTGCTGAGCGAGACTGACATAAAGTTCACTATAACGGGCAGCGATGAGAGGTAAGGCATACGCTCCCACTATTTTCTTCCTTCTCTCCATCCTGCAGAAGCATCTCCAATTTTCTGGATAGTTCTAAGACGTCACCCGGGGGAAAGAGAAGACCATCAACGTTATCCTCGATAACCTCTTCATTGCCACCAATGCGGGTAGCCACAACTGCCAATCCGCACGACATCGCCTCCAGCAGGGAGTTTGAGATACCTTCAGAAAGGGAAGGGAGGATAAAAACATCTGCCAGTTGATGGTAACGAGAAATTTCCTCTGGAGATACTTTACCGACGAAAATCACCCTTTCTTCAATGTTTAAATACTTCACAAGGTCTCTGAGGTGGTCTCTGTCTGATCCTTCTCCTACGATGAGCAGCATATGAGGAAATTTGTCTTTGAGCTCTGCCCATGACTTAATTAAGGTTGAAACATCCTTCTGGGGTTCAAGCCTCCCGATGAACATAACAAACCTCTTTCCCTCAAAACCCATCATCTTCTTCGTCCTTTCCACTTCATATCCCTGAAGAGGAATAAATTCATCGGTATCAACCCCGTTGGGAATCAACTCTATCACTCCTGGTTGGAACCCACGGATGAGTAGTTCATGCTTCATTTCATGATTGGTGACGACAAACCTCTGGACAGATTTCTTCAGTAACCACAATTTGAATCTCCCTCTCCATGTTTTTTCCGAAGTGGCTATATCTCCGTATTCTCTGCTTGCACCTAATTTTAGCACTCTCTTTTTCCCCAAGATCAAGCCAATGAACGTACTTACAAGTGCGGGAGAAGAAGCGAGATGGGCATGAATAATACCATATTTCTTCCTTTTTCTCACAAGAAAAACCATAAGGGAGAAGAGGAAAAGGAGTGAAACCATCCTTGAATAAGCACAACTAAGAAGCCGGTTTATCTCCATCCCATCTAATCCCTCATATGCCTTTTCTCCCGGTAATCTCATGGTA
>JAPLJA010000009.1 GCA_026388815.1 Pseudomonadota bacterium | reverse complement strand
TTTTACATGCTTTTTCAAGCGCTAAATACATGAAAGGGTAAAAAATCTTGACTAAAATTTACCTCTAAGATACATTTACTTACTGAATCGTGCCGAGGTAGCTCAGTCGGTAGAGCAACGGACTGAAAATCCGTGTGTCCGCAGTTCGATTCTGCGCCTCGGCACCAGTAAAATCAAGGGGTTAGGCTAAAAAGCCTAGACCTCTTTTGTTTTGTTTATACCCTATTTATACCCATCTCTTGATTTTTCTTTCATTATCACGCACTACTGTCTAAACAACAAGATAGCAGCTAAAATCGGGAACGATGGACACCTATATGGACACCAGAATTTGATACACGTCGAGAGCATAGAGGAGGCTGGTCCGCCGCCAATAGTATTCAACATTTCACTAAGCACATCTTGTCAAGAAACGAAAGTAGTTCTTCTTCCATGACTCTTGTCTTTTCCTTCTTTGCTTTTTCCGCTTATAAATTACTGTTTAACTTCTTCCACAGGGCCTCGATTATTATCATTGAGGCTTCATCTCCGAACATGTATTCTGAGCCACAGGGTCTGAGTGAGCGACAGGATCTGAGTAAATCCTTGTTGAACCATATATGGAAATTATTTCTTATTGAAAGCCCCAGAGAAAAATGGAACCTTCCTAAATTTTCCCGTGGGGTATTCTTAACTCGTTCCTTTGCCTTTTCAGGCATTGACGAAAGAATACGATCTACAGCTTCTTCAACGGTCTTAGGCCATTCCTTTTTGTCCTCTGTCATTTCTTCGTAATATACTCATGTAGTTGGGTTTGTGTTCCTATGCTTCTTTTCAAATCCAAACCGAGTTGTTCTCTAAACGGAAAAGAATCTGAGTAACTGATAGAGCTGAATCATACTCAAGAAGATCATTTGTAAAGCTTCTCTTCTGTTCATTAAACAGGCATAGATAAGAAGCAGACATATTCAGTCTACTTGCTTAGAATCTTTCTTGTCTCTTTCGAGAAAAGAAATCTTTCACTTTTGTCGAGTAACTAAATCTTCCATTTGTTCAAAAGTCATCCTTGCCAAATCACCAATATAACTTGTGGTGCCGACACCCTCAGGTGATGAAAGTTGAAGTCCCTCCGGGGCTTTCGTTGACAATACGCTGTGATACATATCGAGGTATAATCTATAGCGGTGTACGTGTTGACGACAGATCAGCTCAAAGAGGTCTACCACATGACCATCAGGACCAGGCCCACAAGAACCAACCCGATGAAAAAAGAAAGGCTCACTGCATGGGCAACGAAGTCTTGAGAGATATCCATATTCACCGGATGGTCCCCATGCCACGGGAATAGGATTACTTTTTACCAGACCAAACTCTCCGTGTGCTCCCTCAACTTCTTCTATCAGCCCTCGCTTACTCTTTTTCAGTCGGAGTCTCGTCATTTTCTTTACGAAGTGTCGAATGAAACTATCCAGCATGACCATGAACTCCCTACGTTCTGAGATTCATACAACAAATCAAATCGACATGTTCATCAAGCACTTTGTTCCCAATATATTTCCTTAGTCTATGGTGCCTTTTCACTTGAATTCCTAAATTAGACAGAAACAGAAAAAGGCATCATTTTTTCAATGTTATCCATAATAAGAAAGGATCTTTGCTCACGTTAAATCCGTATCGCTTTATAGTTTCCTTGCCAAAGTTATATTTTAAGACCACGTCCAGTAGCGATTGTGAAACAAGACCGTTGTTTCCTTTCTTAACCGCCTTTTTAAGCCTCCAATAGTACCAACGGTCGACTAAGCCGAGATGGTCGAGATTCGCATCAATGAAACGGATTTTTCTATTTGTTTCCCCCATATAGTGTCCGAGAAACTCTTTTCGAAAACGGATATCATTCCTGAGATGCATGTCTTTAGGAAAGTCGTAGTCTGGTCCTGCCACCCATACTGCATTTTCATAACTTCCATAGCTCCCATATCCCATGGGGTTAAGTCTTTCCATGGTTGTCTCCACTTCCGAGCAGGGAATGATTTCGTCATATGCATTCAAAATATCCTTCCACATCCTTTCTATAAGCCTATAGTTGAGTGTCTCAACCCATAAGTACATAAATAAGATGGTCAAGCTGATCTCTACAATTAGACAACGGATAAAGATCAACGTAGTCTTATTAAATTTTCTCACCACATGCAGATCTCTTCACTTAATCAAACAGATCACCCTTATTCATCAAACCATTCATTCTCAACTAATCAATTAGCCAATAATATCTTGCAATCAGTACAACCAGATAGAAGGCGTTCAGTGCAACTAACGCTTGCCGACCCGCCTGTCTATCAAAAATCAGGCTTACTCCTGATACCGGTATCGAAGTAAACTGGAGTAGAAAAATCCCGTTTAAGGTTCTTCTCAATAAACAAACTGGTAAGTCAAGATGCAGAAAAGAACAAAGAAGAAACCCTCGCCAAGGCCCATGATTACCTTCAAATATACCCCAAGGCCCGTCTGGGATGAGATTATGAGAATATGCATAAATCCACAGGAAAATAAGAAGAAAGCTTACGGCAAAGGATATTCCCAATAGAACCAGGTCAAGGCAGATTGAAATAGTTCCGGTATGGTCTTTCAATCTTATCTTGTTAACCTCTTGAGCTTGGTACGTGATCTTGTTCTAATCTCGTTAAATATTGATGGGACTCCAGCACGTTGATCAGCGTATCTAATTTTGCTATTACTGATTTAATCTTTTCGTCGTAGCAAAAAAAATCTGTAGGACACTTTATTGCGACCGTATCACGCAGGAATTGAAATTCCGTTATGGCTTTATTATTGGGGAATAAATGCTTTGCATCTGCGAGTATGATTTCAAAACTGTCAATAATTTGTTCCATGGTTGTTAAAACACGAAGGTTATCAATAGCTAATTCGGAGGGATTTCCCATCAATTGTACTAAAGGTACGTCTGAGACATTTTCCATATTTTGTTTTTGCATGTATAAGCAAGTATAAGCCATGTCTTTTAATTTTTTTGCTGAAACAATAAGTTCGTCCGTAGATGGAATTTTTCTTAGTTTGAGTCGTATGCGCGCTTCAGATTTGAAGGTAACTCTAACTATGGCATTTTGAATTACTGTAACCTTATAGGAATCAGGACTTTTTATTAATCCTAGAAGTTTTTTTCTTCCAGGAATTGCTAGCTGAATATCATGAAGTTGTTCCTCATAATTTATTTCTTTTATAACTTTTGCCCTTGCCATTTGTTCATTAGAAGCATTGACTGTTATAATCCGTTGCGTTGGTGGCCTAAGTTCTTCTTCTTCTAAGACTTTTACACTAGTAGGAATCCTAGAACGAGCATCCTCAAATGCAACCCCGATAGTAACACCTTTGCCAATAACTATTTCTTGTTCACCAGTACTTATTATTTGCTCAGATGTAACTCGATACCCAACCGGCGTTTTCTCTCTTGCTTTCTGTAGAGATTCTGCGGTTATTTCGATTGTCTCATTTTCCATCACTAATCCTCCCAAATAGATAATTACTTTAAGAAGAATAGGAGCTAACTCTTTAAGCTCCTGTTAATAGTGTTAGTGAAGTCAGAGGCCCTAACGCTTCATCAACTTTACCCCTTTTGATCGCTAAATCCCTCTATAAAGATAATTAAAAACGTATTTGATATTGCCATGATGCAGCCTGCTATTTGACAATCCGGCTGATTTTTTTTAATTGGGCTTGACTGAGTAATCTAATGACCCTCTCAAGACTGGGTTTTTCAGGCAAGTCCTTCATTATAGAGATATTTGTTAAAATTCCTTTCGCAATTTCTTGGACTTCTTTATCTGCTAAATTCAGATTTCTTTTTAATAAGTCATAAACATTCTCTACCTTCTTCCTTAAATAATCATCGGTGAGGATCTCTGCCAAGTCATGCACAGTATAATCTCCTCCAAAAGGCAAATCGCCTTTATAATTCAGAATGGCCTCTCGCTTTTTTTTGCCCATTCCAGTCGCTAAAAGTATTATTTCCCCATTTTCCATATTGTAATCCTTTGTTTGGGGAGCCTTTGGTTTTCTATGTTTTATCTTTATTTACTTTAAATCACTCTTATCACACTTAATTTTGTCTAAAGCAAGAGCTGCGGCCGTTTGAATATCATTTGATTCATGTTCCTGTGCCTTAGTGAGGTGCTTTATTGCTCGTGCGTCTCCTATCATTCCCAAGGCTGTTGCTGCAGACTCTTGCATTTTCCAAGTTCCACTCTTTAATTTCTTTATGAGAGGTTTTACCGCTCTTTTATCCCCAATCATTCCAAGTGAAAGTGCTGCTTTTCTTGCAACATCGATATCTTTATCCTTTAATGCAGATATCAGGACATCTACTGCCCGCGTATCTCCTATCTTTCCAAGAGCCCATGCTACTGGTGCGCGAATATCGCTTTCTTTGGTCTTTAGCACCCGAATCAGAGCTTCAACTGCCTTTGTATCACCTATCTGTCCAAGGGCTAATGCTGCATTATATCGGACATTAAAATAGGCGGCATTTAAAATACGAATAAGATCGTCTACTGAGCTTGCATATCCTACTTTTCCGAGAGTCAAGGCTGCTAATGCACGAATGTCATTGACGTCTATTTCGTATATTCTATCATAGTCCCACCACAAAATCTTGATAAGGGGTTTTACCGCCCGGGCATCTCTTATCGACCCAAGTGACTCTATTGCTCGCTTTACAACGTAACCACACTCATCATTTAAAGCATCGATAAGGTTATCTATACACATTGGATCTTTTATCAATCCAAGAGCTAAAGCAGCGTTAGCACGAACATCAGGATCTCCATCCTTTAAAGCTTTAATGAGGGGCCTTACGGCACTAGAATCTCCTATCTGACCTAAAGCAAAAGCTGCCCTCCATCGAAAATCCTTATTTTTACCTTCCAGCATATTAACGAGGGGTTTTATTGCCCGCGAATCTTTTATCCATCCTAGTGCTAATGTTGCATTTTTTCTGAGATCACAATCTTTATCTTCCAGAGTAGAAATAAGTGGTTCGACTGCCCGTGCATCTTTTATCCACCCGAGAGCCGTAGCAGCAATTGCTCGCATATCTGAACCTTCATCCCTTAGAACTTGTAAGAGGGGTTCTACACCTCGTGAATCTTTTATCCATCCTAGGGCAAATGCAGCATTTTTTCTGAGATTATAGTTCTCATTATTTAGGGTAGAAACAAGTGCCTCAACTGCTGTACATCCTATATTAATTAATGCATCCCTCGCCGCTTCATGAGCACCGGAATCCAAAGTAAACAATAGTGGTTTTATAGCTTTCGCATCTCCAGTAATACCGAGAACATATGCTATATTCTTTTGAACAGCTACATCATTGTCCCTCAGGGCAAAAATAATAGGCTCTAATGCTTCATTGCCTATATTTACTTTAATTATATTAATTAACGCATCTCGTGCCTTTTCTTGACAATATAAATCTCTATCCTTAAGAGCTGCAATAAGAGGGTCTACTGATCTTACATCTCCTATCTGTCCAAGTGCCCACGCTGCTCTCTGCCGGATAAAACTTTTTTCATCCCTGAGACTTTGGATGAGGGGTTCTACTGCTCGTGGATTCCCTATATTTCCAAGAGCCAATGCCGCTGACAATCGTATATCCGAATTCTTATCTTTAAGAGCCTTGATCAAACTTTCAATATCTCCCTTTGTTTCCATCTTTTTCACATTCGGCTTGAATAAATCAAATATTCTCATATTGTGAGCCCTTTAATCTTTAATTTGTTCAATTGAATAAATAGTGACCCTTGATGTCAATAGTGGACACGAATACCCTCATGCTGCAGCCTGTTTCTCATAGAATTGCCTTTCGTATACAGCAGGGGATACATATCCGAGTCTTGCCTGGAACTTAAAATTATTTCAAAATACTCGAAAACCTTCTATCTTTTTAAGTCGGCCTTACAATGCGGACAAATTATTTTCACGTAGTGATTAACCGTGTGCCCAATTATCAAGGAAACATTGATTATGGTGATCTCATCAATAACTTGGAAAGTCCCAGAGCATGACGGGCAAATAATGGTCAAGTTCATAGCCTTTTCAAACATTATTTGTCTTTTTCCCCTCGGAAAATATGCGAATATTTACAAGAAAAAGAAACTTTCATTTCCTCCTTTCCAAACCGAGATGAGAACAAGACGGTTACGACAAAAAGAAATTGCAAAACAATTTAGTGCAGATTAAGTTCAAGTATTCTAGATGCGATTTGTTCTGCCAACTTTTCAAGCTCTATATAAAGAGCAATCTTTTCTTCATTGCTATGTCCACCTGCGTCCTCTATATGTGCATCTGCCAAAGAAAGTGGTTCATTTTCAGGCGAAAAGCCTTGAATAAATCCTCTTACTGTCATAACCTTGCCCTGCAATTCAGGCCAAGCAGCTAAAAGCCTTGCCTTCATTGGCAGTTCAGCAACAAGGATCAGGTCTGCTTGTGTGTGCTCCTTTCCAAAAATAGTTGGTTTATGATCTTCTATCTCTTCGAGGGGAACGCCACGCTTTAATAGGAATTCTTTCCGGAGGGGATTAATGTTCCTGCCTTGCCTGAACCCCGCAGAACATATACTTATGTGACCCCCTTTCACCATGAGTTTACGCCTTGTGCTAAGTTCAAGATGTATACTTCTTCCCTCATTCCATTCACACACGAAACAAACTGAATTTATACGTTTGCCTTTTTGAGGCATATTTCGGCCAGTGATAGGGAACGCATTATCAGAATAAGACCTGATTGCTCTAACTAATCTTTTTAAAAGATTTGAGTCAAGCTCGGTGAAACTAATACTAATGCCAGTTGCTACTAAGAAACAATCCGCAACATCCATGTAATCATAGATATTGGCGGGCCTGATACCACTGGCGATGGCGAGCGGAAAATCTCCCAATACCTTTTTCATGGCCAAGATTTTTCCACGAAAAGCTGCCTGTCCCGTGCCTGGACCGCTCGTGGTTACTACGTCCATATATTTTACAGCGAGTCGTGCGGCTCGATCCAAATCCTGGACTGGCCGCTGATATTTGAACGCCACACCCCCGAAATAAAGTCCTTTCCAACCGCTTTCTATTCGTGCAGATTGAATGCTCTCCGCTTCGGGCTGATTCTCGCGCTGTTCATCAATCATCGCATTATCGACCCACACTCCAGCTACCTCATTAGTGATCTTATGAAAAACATCTTTAGGGGTGAGGTCAAGACAGTTAACCCCTATCCACCAATCAGAGAATTCAGTAAATACAGCATGATGTATCTCCAGTAAGTTTGTGAAGGGCATGCCATGATTAATAAGGAAGATGCCCTCGCAACCCGCCTCTCTGGCAATACTCGCATTTTTTAGCGCTTGGTCTTTGGAGATAACATGTATAACGGGGAGAAGGACATGGCGGTTAGAGAAGGTTTTTTTGTACTGGTTCATTTATTCCCACTCCTTCCAGGTTACGTGTCACCTGTGTGGGAATAATCTAGCCTAGCAATTGCTTCTGCGATAGCCTCCCGCAGAGCCCTGCTGCACCTTCCTTCCATGTTCTGAGCGAGTGGTTCTCTAGCTCGCTCGTCACCTAGCAGTCCTAACGCTTTCGCAGCTAATATCCGTTCAATGTCGTCTTGTTGCCCATGTCCTTCTGTTTTAAGGGCGCGGACAAGAACTTCAAAACCTCGCCCGTCGCCAAGCTTTTCCAGGGCCTTAACCGCCGCGACCCGCACTGACACCTCACCGTCCATGACGCTTCGAATGTACTCTTTAGTTTCTGTTCCGACAAGGGATAGACCGAATGACGGTATAAGGGGTAGCAATCTAAACCAAGATTTATCTTGCACCCTAGCCACGAGTACCTCTGCAGCCTGTCGATTCCCTAAGTTGCCGAGGGCTTGTGACGCAGCCTCGCAAACCTGTGAGTCATAGTCCTTCAAGGCTTCAATAAGCAGAGCGAGAGCGCGATCATCACGGACGATCCCAAGTATATAGGCAGCCCCGGCGAGAATCCTGCTGGCTTCGCCGGGGCTAATTCTCTTATTTTTCCTCGTATTAGATAGAATCTGAAGAAGGGGTTCGAAAGATTGAGTACCTATCCTTCTCAACCCCTCTGACAATGCCTCCCGTACCTCTGAAATCCTCTCCCTTTTTAGAAACCAATAAAGAGTTCCAACATCCCCAGGATCACCGAGATCACCGAGTTTCCTTGCTGCATTCAGTCTCGTTGCTGCGTCCTCACTGAACAGCATAGACCTATATCTGCGACGTCTGAACCAAAAGAAGCTCATTCAGAACTCCCTCCTTACAATATTAATTGGTTTCCTTATAAGAACCCGATCAGTTACTCCTATTTCGTCCATTCGTCTTATATGCCTTGAAATGCCACAGTAACCGTAAGCTCTTTTTCGTCAATATGGAAATTAATGGTGCCAACTTCGTTTTGAATAGTCTGAATATTACCTATCTGGTCATAGTGTAGCTTCACAGGCTTTGTTCCCTTTGTATGGCATTTAACCAATCGCTGATCGCTCTCCCGATCCTTTTTCCCAAGCACTCGTTCATAAACTCTTTCCTGCCATAAGCCGCTTACAGGATGCGTTCGAAATGCAATGGCATTTCTTCGTGTTGTAACTCTCACTTCACCTGGCGGTCCACTTACTTTAACGAGATTCGTTCTCTCATGTCTAAAATTCCACAGATCCCCATTTGGCGCTAAGGTATTCTTTAAGTTACCAGAAGCATCGTATTCTGCTTTCCACGATCGGCCATTTTGATCTGTTATGAGAGTAAGCCGACCTTCCTCATCTCGCTGGAGAGAATATGCCTTACCTCCAGGTTTTAGTACTCGGTTCACCTTATTTGACGGGTCATAGTAAAGGTATGTGTACAGACCCGATGAATCTTGAAAGCTACTCAGTCTTCCCTTCAGATCATAACTAAGGCGAGATGTTCGTCCTGAGTTTTCCTTGATTTCTACACTTAAGAGTTCCCCGTTATTTCCATAATTAAATAGAGCTACGTTACTAGATTCATCATTCGATGAAACCACTCGCCCTCTATTAAAGGATCGCCGAACTCTATGACCCGATTTGTCAATAAGAACGTCAGAGTTCTTAGTCACTAAATTATCAAAGTCATCATAAACATTTCGTTGAAGCACTACGCCTGCGCGATTCCTGATTTCTGTTAGGCGCCCTTTCGTATCATAAGCATAGCCTTCAATCCCGCCTTTACCATTCCCGAAAGTTGTGAGATAACCCAATTCGTCATATGAATAGTGTATTTGTTTCCCATCGCTGCATGTGACACCCACGATCCGTTGGGGCCTTTGTTCACTGTACTTGATGTTGTAACTATGGCCGGTGTCATCTTGGATCAGCACAATACATCCGTCCTCTCGGTGGTATCGGATAAGGATACGATTTTCTTTGCGAACTTCCATGAGATTCCCTAGGGGATCAAAGCAGTACTGCCGGTTCTCTCGTCTGAGCACCAAGCAGTCACTTTGTCCCTGTAAATAATCCGAGGGGTCGTACTGAAAAGTTACGCCGCCTTTTTTTACCGCCTGGCTTGTAACACGACAGAACATTTGTCCGTTGCCAGATGGTTGAGAATTAATCTGCCGATAAAGACTCGATTCCCCAGAGGTATGATCATGTAAAATATATACCTTCACCCGAGATAATTTTTCTGCTTCCTCGTGGGTGAGTACTTCAGGTCGCTTGTGACTTTGAGGGACCACTGTAATCGAAAATGGAACCCACCAGGTCCAACCAGGGCCGAAGTCACCCTTTAGCAGAGAAAACGAATTGTAAACCCTTCTCAATCGGAGCACGCCGTTGCTACCGCTTAATGAGAAATCATGGTCGTCACAGATTCTTTGAAATGGGGCATGTGCCTTGCCGACCTTTTGAGCCAGAGCCCGTGCCCTTTGCCCATTTTTCCGAAATGTCCAAGAGGAGACACTCCCACTTGGGCGTGCCGACTCTGCAACGCGTTGCAATTGCCTTGCCATTCCGTCATCAGGGAGAATTTTTAGATCCGGCTCCATGTCAACGCCGCCGAACAAGGATACGGTTTGGGTACGTGTCACATTCCCCTTGTATTCAATCTTCACATTCGGGCTGGTGACCGAAATGCCGGGAGTGGTGGAAAGGGTGTCAACATGAACGGGATCTGCTTGAAAAATGCTTCCCAGGTCCAAAGGTATCCCTGAATTGCAGAGAAACTTAGCAACGGCAGCAACTTTTGCCAGCTCCTTTAATCTGGCCAAGACAGGGAAGTCCTTTGCGTACTCATCATAGTAGTCAGTAAGATGTTTGGTGAAAGCCTCATCGATAGGGTCAACAGACTTTTTTGATGTCTCTCCGTGGAGTTCGGTCTCAGTGAGAACCTTTAATCGTACATCACCAAAGATTACAGTTCCGGTTGCAGGATCGTGTTTTAGCTCCACTTTGTCAATGACAAACCAAAAGCGGTGCCAGACATTCTCCGGTCGTCCATCGTCAGGTTTAATCATCTCTAGAAGCGTCTTAAAACCCGGAACAGTTGCCCGAACTGGCTTTCTGGTTTCGTTGTTAACCCCTTTATCAAGGCATTTTAAGAGCCTATCAGCTTCAAACATGATTGCACCAAAAAGCGTACTCTCAGTATCTCCGAGGTAGCTAACCAGCATGTCCGTTCCATCGGGAGGGGTAACCCCTTGCCTTATGCTGTTGCGGTATTCCACAGGGGGATCAATACTCACACCGATTGGATTTCCTGCCAAATATGCACGAAGGGCAACAAGCAAATGGTCTCGGTCTAAGTAAGGTAAGGCCATGGGAATCATACTGCCTCGTTGAGCATCTTTTCCGATAACAACAAGTGACCCCGTTTGGGAGTCCCAGTAGGCTCCTGTGATTTCTCCGATTTCCGTAAGCACTGCAGCGCAGTTCTCGAAAAGAATTCCACCGACATTTGGAAGCGGTACAACTGATGAACCAATTGGACCTTGAGGTCCTGTAGAAGGGAGATCAAAGTCAGGTAAGCTTTCACCCAGCCCAACTGCTGGTCCAAGTCCTTGCCCTGCTTCCGAGCCTGATAATTGAGGGCCAACGAGGGGATTTCCGTCTCCTCCGCCCGAACTTGACCCATCACCTCCTCCACTAACCCCGGCATCTCCACTTGAACCGCCGTTGCTGTCTCCTTCACCCGAACCTGTAGGTAACAAAGAAGTAATACTTCCGAGGAGCCCTTTGATGCCTGAGGCAATTAGTTGTAAGCCCTCTCCCAGTGAAGATAAAGCCTGAGAAGCCGCGGCGGCTGGGCCAATAGCTTGTCCAGCAGTAGCGCCTGCAACTTGACTATTAATTAAAGTTCCGAGTATTCCATTTGACATGACTCTCTCCTCTATCGAAAATCATAATCTCATGTTCTGTAGTATGCCGGAGCTTCAGAATCAGACCTGTTGTAAAACCCTCAACTTCCACCAATCTGAAACGATGTAAGGGTACGATTGAAGCATGTTTCCCAGAAATTAGCAAAATCTTGCTCCTGGGCTGTAAACGTTAACGTGTACGCTTTGCGACTCTTGACCAGCGTGATCACACATTGTTCGATCATCACTCCCGCTCTTTCACATGTAAATAAATAACGGATACCCCTGACGCCGCCAATATTTACCTGTCCTGCCTCTATCTTTTGAAACCGTCTAAATCTCTCTTTATAGGCAGCATCCAGTGCTGGTATTGCATCAGTAATATCCTTGTCAGACAACTCATCCGCCTCTATGGGCACAACCTGAATGTTTACATTGCTATCTGTCTTCGAAGGGTATACGAAGGCTACTACAATGTTTTTAGCATCTCCCATACTAGGAAGAAGCTTCCCTATCTCATTTTCTCTTAGGAGCTTCCACTCTTTTGGATATTGACATTGAAAGTTGTGCTTCACATCCGAGAAGGTCTCAAGTTCAACAGTGTTACCCAGGGTTTGCTTTTTCCCGGAGGCTATTTCCTCTATCAGGCGCTTGGCTTCCAAAACCCACTTATTATTTTGTCCACTTTCAATGCGTAGATACTCCTGAAGGTGCTTGGTAGCGGACGCGTTATCCCCTTTTGTCCAATAGGCGAGGCCAAGAGCATGATGCGCAGGTGCAAAGTCCTGTCGAATACTAATAATCTTCTCCAGTTCTTCAATAGCCTGATCGTTCCTCCCAAGGACGCGGAGTGTTGATCCAAGCTCATAGCGTATTTCAAGAAACTGCGGATTCTCCCCTGCTAATTGGGTTAGGGAATTCAGAGGCCCTAGTACTTCATCAACCTTACCTTTCTTAATCAATAAATCCCTCTCGCACACGGCTTTCAGAAACCGCGCTTCTACAACGCTGGGATAGGTATTAAGCACTTGATCGAAAGATTGAATCGCCCCTGCATCATCACCCTTTTCATGTTGGATCAGTCCGTTAGCAAAAAGATTAGCGATCTCTTGATCCTCCTTGCTCGCTGAGGGGATAGTTATCCGCCAATCCTTATCAAATACTACTGTCCAGGTGAGGCTTCTTTCAGATGGTCGTGCTATCAAAATCGCATCACGGATGGCGGCAACCTCCCCTCTGCGGAGACGCTGAGTCAGTCCTGTCATTCTCACGCCTCCGATTATAGATAACTGACGGCGAGCGTCCATGAAGGTTTTTCGTAGGAGTGGAACCTCTGAAGGAATTTTCCCTTCGGTGGGACTGTATCTATTTATCCAAAAGTCCAGACTCTCAGGTTGGACCTTTGTAAGAAGCACATTCATCAACTTCATTCCCCCCATGAATCGAGCCAGTTCAGCAAACTCTCGATGTTTCTCAGCCATTTTATCGTAGAGATTCATAAACTCTATGGCATACTTTTCTGCAGGATCATCCTTAAAACCTAGAGGCGCCGGCCTACCGTTGATTTCGGCAGATAGGGTCTGTACGAGAACGCCGACTTTTATCTCCCGCAAAAGGAATATGTCCTCTGCCTTGCTTGTTGTCACGGGAGCATAGGTTGGGGTAAACCAAAATCGGGAAAGTATATTCCAGGTCTCCACCTTTTCTTCAAAAAACTTCTTCTTTGTTCGTTCCGCGTAGGACTCCAATTTGCTCACTCCACTCGGCTCAAGATCAAGTGCGATCTTTTTCATTAAGTAATCAGCATCGAAGGAGACGCTCCCAATAGATGTACGATCTGAACCCCCGAAGAGTACTACCTGAAGTTGCCCACTCGAAATATCTCCTTTCGGTTCCAAGGAAACACCTGGACCAGAAAGTCCTCCTATCTGAGCGCAACGTAGAAGGAAAACGAGATCATCAAGACAGAAGGAGGGTAAAACATCGGAACTCTTACCAAGTATAATGACATCTTTCGTGTTATTGTCTATGATGAATCCGACGATCTCGGCTATACCTCCGACCCTCTTAAGATTTTCATCTCCTGGATGCTCTTTGGCGGTCCGCTGAGCTTCCCGCAAGGAAAATGCGATCAATTCGGTTTGTGCATCTGACCCAAAAGTGCGATCAGATGCATGAAACAAATTCAGTATTAGTATCGTAGCAATGGTCAGGAATAATAAAGTTGTTCTCATTTTTCTTTTCCTTGTATTGAGGTGACAATAGCCGTAGGCTGGTTGAAAATTAAAAATGGGTACTTTAGAACAGGCTCGCTCTCTATCGAGGTCCCATTTGTCCGTTGGATCTTCTTATCGCCTTGTAAAAAACTTAAGTCTGCATTTTTCTCTACTTTTACATCCATTGCGGCATCACCCAGTTTCAGAAATACACCGCTCCGATTGATATTCATTCCAGAGTCGAAACTTCTTGCTCCTGGTACAGCACGCGTGGGGAAAGGCATGTCAACCTTTTCTCTGGAGTTGTTCGCCCATATCCCATAGTCATCAAGGTCAGCCACGCGCTTGGAATCGAAACCTACTTTACTAATGAGTGTGGGACCGAACATGTCACTGAAGGTCTTAGCTGGAACTCCATGTCCCATCGCAGCTTCAACGTGTAAAAGATAATCCTGAACCATCTGCTTCCGAACCGGATTATTGGCCGCATATTCGAAGATCGGAAGTGTGACTCCTCGACCGATATCTGCTGCAAGGCCAGAAGCCGTGGAGGCAATAGATGACCCTCTGGGCCCCCCAACCAGAGCGCCCACTGTTGCCCAGGCTGCTTTATTGATTCCATCCAAGTAATGAGTGACCTCCTCAATCGATGGTAATGTACTTCTGCGTCCCATCTGTGATGCTGCACCTGCTGTAATATCAGGCAAGCCCGCCAAAATTGGTGACAAGTTATAATTGGAGGGAAGTTTCCCTTGCTCTTTTAAGACGTTTACGATCCCAGGCAATTCTTTTAAACCAAACTCCCCAACTCTTTCCAGTGTGTGTGATGTAAAAAGACCGAACTGACCGCTCTGGGCATTCTTGATGTCGGCTATTATTGCTCCTGAGAAAGCAAGCGGGACCTTCATCTCATTCGGCATTGGAGTGTTAGCAAGCTTGTAGAATAATCCCACCGTCTCGTTAAAACGATCGAGATTGCGAATAATGGGTTGAAGTTGCGGAAGCTCACTGATAGAAGGTACTGTGTGTTGATAGATTACATTATCGCCAGCCTTTGCGAGTGATATGGCTCTGTTGAGATCGCTTGTGATAAGGGAGTGATCTACAGATGCGGCTGCGATCTTAGTGGCAGATTGAAGCCCTTTCTCATCGGCAATAACCATGGTCAGTGAACCCAAAAGACCTTTGGGAATAATCTCCGCCAGCCTTCCGATGTCTTCAACAACAAACAAGCCCTTCGCACGCATATCGACTCCAAATGTCTTGTTAGTTCGAGCACATATAAACTCTGGATACTCACGGGCCACCTGGTCGAAGTCCTCGAATGCCAAGTCGTATTTCGCCTGAAGAAGATACGCCACGCCCCTCGCGTTTCTGGCAAGAAAGAACCTGGGCTCATTGTTCAGAAGGTTTGTCAGCCGTGTGATGGCTCCCTCGAAATCTCCAGTAAGAACATCGAGGATGCCTCGCTCGTAGAGTGCATTGGGTAAATTCTCCTGGACTCTTGCCAGATCATCCGCTGCCTGAGGAAATTCTGCAAGTCCTATCCTCACCAACCCCCTCAAGTCATATCCAATAGCCAGCTTGGGATCCAACTCCACGGCACGATCAAGCGCTGAGATAGAATCGTCATACTTTCCAAGCCGTGCCAAGGCATCTCCCTTAAACAGGAGAACTACTGCGTTATCTGGATTGGTTTTGCACAGATTCTCAGCCCATTTTAACAGTTTATCTTTCTGTTTACTCTTATCGAGAATGTCAAAGCAACACCAAGCCTGAATCCACTCTTTACGATCAAGACTTGCATGCCCGAGTAGAAGTTCGTCCTGTAGTTGTCTGTGCTTGGCATCAATTGATAACAATTCGGCATAAACCTGTTCCCATTTTTTTTCGAGCGCAAGCTTGACGGATTGATCTCTCTTTTTTGTGTTATCCTTGCGCTTTGTGACCTCGCCTATAGCATCCTCAAGTTCTTTTATTTTCTTTTCCAGATTTTTGCAAAACTCAGTATCGGCTTTTTCTGGATCGGAGCACTTCTTGCTGTACTCACCTCTTAACTCTTCAAGCCTTATGTAAGCAATAGAGAGAAACTCCTGGAAAATCTTCTGACAGTCCTCGTGATCTTCGCCTTTTTGGGCGATGCATTGAAGCCACTTGCGATAGATGTCCAGTGCGTCTTCTTTTGTATCTGCCGGGCTTATACACACTTGCGAAAGAACAATAATGAGAATGAGAACAATCTGTACGAAGAGATGATGCCGTCTCATTTTAGCCTCCTTCCATATGTAAAAACATGGGTCAACACTTTAAATACTTTCTCCTTTTTTGTTACTTAACGCTCACTTATAGCCAATGTGCCCAATCGAATGCACTAACATAAGTGTCTTTCCCGGCTGACATCAAACACCACAACCATCCAGTAAGGTGCAGTACTTCGGCTATATGTATTGGTGTTTTTCCTTTCCAGGTTATGGTCTTTAATTCTCCTTTAGAATCATAACCTAATGATACACATCCTTTACCAATCTCCGTAACTCTAACGAGACGTTTATTTTCCCCATACTTAATCTCTACTTTGCCCCATCGTGGTGACGATATTCCCTTGGGCACATCTGAAAAGTTCCCAAGCCCATAGCCATAAGAGATATAAGCCCCCCAACTATCCAACATCTTTCTGAGGCGACCACGCTGATCATAATGCACCAAGATCACGCCACCATTCCCAACGATGAGAACAGGACTTTTTTCGTGATTACCATACCAGAGATACCTCCCGCCGTCAGCACGAAGGAGCGAACAGATCTTTCCATTATTTTTATAATCAAGGAGAAATAGCCCTTTGCTCGACCAGATTCGGTGTATTCGTCCATCAGACTTGTAAAAAAACCACATATAATCCCCATCCCATCTCAGCCAAGAGATAACACGCCCCGAAGAATCTACCGTATGGACCCCCAGAGGGCTTAACATTTTATTTACATCGCCCCTCGGCCCCTTATCCTTCAGTACTTGAGCAGAACCTGATGTCAGATTGAACGTTATCTCAGACATTCCAGCCTTTAACTTTATGTCAGAAAGTTCCCCGTTGTTTTTTCGCTCGTGAAATACCTGGCCCTGGTTGGATTCGAGAGAGATCACCTCTCCGAATTTGTTTCTCTGGTATCGAAGACATCCTTGTGGGAAACTGATATCTTTGAGCACGCCCGAAGCTGACCAGCCATAGTGAAAGGTAACAAGATTAGGCTGGCTGTAGGTAGCAGTCAGGCATCGCTCATCATTATCATATACAAAATTAATGAGATTGGTAGAACCAGATGATACTTGTTCAATCCTTTCTTGAGTGTTGTACCGGTAGTGAAATGCCTGCCCATCGGGATATATTGTTTTTATTAGACGCCCTACACTATCATAGGAATTCTCCAGAATGATACGGTCTGATAATTCTATGGCCTTGAGCCTGACCGTCTCCTTGCCTGAAGACCATTCTGGATCCAATTCAAGCATGCCCGAGCTAATGCGTGCGGTTGTGCCAAAAGCAAGGTTTGGTGCCGCCAACGGCATATTCTGGATCAAGCGATGAGCATTTTTTGTAAAATGCCTAAAATAACCTCCTGGAGAAGGTAAGCTTTTCTCAAAGCGATAACGGATTTTAACAGAATGTCGTTTGGCCATTTCTCCCCATTTTTTTCATGTAGTCTGCCTCGAAAAGTTCATAATCCGCCATACAAATCTACCACCATTTATGTCAACCCGACCATCAGCACCCACAGAATAAAATCCCATAGGGCTTACAAATCCTCCCACGCCGGTGTGGCCAGACGCCTCCCAATCGACAGTGACATCGGGACCCGACAAATCAATATGTATCAATTTCACGCTACCGGAAAAGGAAAGCATTAGTTTCGACAGACGCCGGGAAGGAAACCACCTATAGGTAATTGTACCCTGACCATCAGTCACTTCGGCTAATTGTCTCAAACGGTCCAAGTGGAATCTCACTTCTCCTCCGTCAGGGTAAGTAACAACACGAAAAAGCCCGTAATGGGTCCATTCGTAAATGAAGGTGATATTTTTCTGATCGCTCGATATATTAAATACTTTGAATACGACCGTTCGTATCGCGTGAGTAAGCAATTCGTAGAGGAATTCCCGGGAAGACGTTTACGGTGTTTCCTTGCTCTTGATATTCGACTACCTGTCCGTCCGGGTAGGTCATCTTTGCAAGCCTTCCCGAGGCATCATAGGATCGCACCAACCTGCTTCCATCAGGGAGCACTATGGAACGAAGCCTGACCTCCCCAATCCCTCCTATGACCGCACCCGGTCGCCGCGACCGCGCTGGAGAAGTACAAAGCAATGAGGATAAGGCTCCTGTGCTTTTGGCGAGTGAAGTTGCACGAATGCTAAGTGGAGCGAAACGAAAAACCCAACTTGCCAAACGCATCCATTCGGTTGGACTACTCGCAGTTGGGCCTAAAGAAGGCTCAAACTGACACGTGACATCTAACTGCGGTTGCTTGTGCGCCACGGATCAAAACACTCCTGCTCCGACCTTTACCTTCCCGTAAATTCTAGAATATGTCCCCATGCACAGTAACAATGATGTCTAATTGTGCTTACCACGTTTCTTTTTCTTGACCTGGCGGCCAGGTTGATTAACAATATCCTTCTCATGCCGTGGTAGCGTCGGTGCTGTTTCAATATCAACTCTCGGCTTAGCCCAGAGCCCGCGCGCCACCCCCAACAATTTATCAAACACGCTTGGCACCATTTCCTTCAGTCCTACAGGGGCCTTTATTTCTGCCGAGGTTTCTTTGGCCTGCGGTGGCGGTGTCAATCCATTGGCCGCCTGACGTAAACCGTAAAGGAACTCTTTCCATGTAGCATCTTCGCGTCGGCCTTCGAGATAAGCCCAAAGGGCATTTTTAGTCTCCTTATTCATCTTCTTTAAGATATCAGCAATAAACCAGATGGTGCCAGACTCGGCAGTCCTGTAATTCTTCTCCGCCCATAGGGCAAATTGTGTAAGGGCCATTACTCGCTTTATCAAATCTACTTGGTTGAGGCTTGTAGATAACAGATCCACGAAAGTCTGTTGTATCTCCTCAATGTGTTCAAGGTCTCCTTTATCGAACGGCTCGAAGGTAATATCGAGCAGAGCTTCAGAACTTTCCAAATCAACAATACCAGGACCTTTCAAAGCAACCTGGACTGCCCACCCAAAAGCTTGCCTCCGTTCCGTACTCTCAAGATATGACGACTTTATTCGTTCCAACAAGAGAGGGCGTTGCTTCAATAGATCAGCGAAGGAGAGATCTCGGCCAGCTTCATACATCTGTGTCACGGATGCCATCTCGCGCATAAGTTCAAAACGGACTGCCTCGTGTGGGGGCCAATTCTCGAGGCTAATGTTGTCTAAACACTGGGCCAAGTTTGGCGACATGCCATCTAAGGGAATCACTGTGATGAGGGCGAGCGCAATCGCGGCACGCGCACCTCGGCCTTGCCGATCGATTTTGCCATCAGTAGCTTTGCGAAGATAAGCACTCAGCAGTGAAGTGAGTGCGTCACTGTCTTGCGCCCTTACGGCAAGAGAGGTCAGTTTACTGGCTACATCATTATTTACCTCGGGAAAACGTTCGAAAATTTCATGCATCCACTTATCAAGCGTTTCTTGCCCTTGTTCTTCCGACCAAGGCCAAACCGTTCTTACGAATTCTCGATTTACCAAATTAGCATTCCGCCCTGCCATTTTGCGCCGCAACTTCCATTGATCCTGCTCAGGGATTGTAACCAAGAATTCGTTATAGGCCTGCTCAGCGATTTGTGATACCTCGTCATCAACTTTGTCAACAAGAGCTTCGAGTAAAAGAAGGTAGTTCAGTCCTTCGAGTTGCTTCGTCGCCTCGCCAAGGGCCTCTTTCGTAGCTATGGAAGGGTTACTACTTGCCCGGCATGCGGCCGCCAAGCTAGTCACGATAGAGGTCTTCACATCCTTGGGAACTGACGTTGAACAGAGCTGCCACCGAAGCAAATCGAGCCACGCCTGAGGACACTTATCACCAGAGACCGCCGCCTCGATTCTCCGTGACAGCTCTGCCGCCTCAGTCGGAGGCAAAGTGTCCAGCAATTCGGACATCAACCATGGTCTCAGCCGAACCCAGAGTTTACCCAAGCAATCTGCCTTAAGTGCGAAAAGCAAAGCTTCGGGAAGAAGCACCTTCACTCGGAGCCTATCGGGTTTTTCAAACAGCGCGTGTAATCCTTGGTCCATAATCTCGGGCAAGGCTTCCATGTCAGCCGGAGAGGCTGCATGCTGAATGGAACCGGTTTCGTACGCAAGAGACCTTTTGCTTAAAAGATGATCTACAGCCTTGCCCAATATATTCTGGCCAGCGGCGCCGAGAGTTGTTGATGCCGCTTGGACACAAAAAGCGCGACCGACAAAAAGCATCGAGGCTACCGTCTCCGACAGCTTTGCTGATACATCCTGCTTTATCCGCTCTGGCTTGTCGGTTCGGTCAATCAACACACCAAGTGAGGAAAATGCTGCCCGTAGGTCGTTCTCCGAGCAAACCCCAGCTTCAGCTGCCAGTAGGTTCGCCAAAACTGGGGTGGCAGCTTCTGCCTGTTCTGAAGAATGGCAGATGTTAGCAAGGGCATCAATCACTACCCGCATATCTGGTTTAGGTCGATGTTCGGACGGATCGAGGTAATCAATCGCATCCAGGATTGATGACCATTTCTCAGCATCGGTATCAAGCTTCAACCGATTGAGCCAGGACTGCAGACGAAAGACCTCTGTCAGACGTCCGCCACGGCAATCAGCAACCACCCGCTGAACATAGGGGGATGTTGTAGGGAATTTACTGAAATGCAGCTCAGCAAAGTTGAAAACATAATATTGTGCTGAATATTCCTCAGGACGGAACTGGAATTTCCCGGCTTCCTCGTGAGGTGAGGTGGTGATCAATTTCTGTCCATAGAATTGCTCTTCAGGACCTGTGCTTCTGATCCTATATGGGTTCGGCTCATAGACACTGAACTCAATACCGATGCGGAACTTGCCGGGTAGCAACAAGAGCACTGCCTCCGCCAGTCCCCAGGCATCCTGCAATGACGAAGGAAGAATGATCACTGGCCTGTCAGACTGGCCGGTAGACAGTACATCCACCAGCGGCGCAAGGTGTTCGGAATATGGCATGGCTGTCGCAATATTCCAACACTTCTTGTCTTCTGGCACCCGCAATTTGCTAAAATCATTGAGTTCCGGCAGCTCAGTCTGGGATGACTCGTCCTGTTGCTGAAATATGTCGGAGCGGGCCACTGCGAAGAGGTTATACGAAACCGGCTCCAGTGCCTCAGGAGGAAAGACAAGCGTGTGGGCGAAGAAGTTGCCGGCCCGTTCCGGCTGTATTGGCGCTATGCAAATCCGCGTCAGCCCAAATCTCCCATCAGGCACCCGATAGTAATGCAGGCTAACTGGAAACTTGAAGAAATCTTTAGGCGCCATTGGCCCAGGACGGACCAGGGGATCCAGAGATGTTGGCCAGCGGTATACCTGACTAAAAAACCGGACTCTTTTTTCCGTCTCGCCAGTAATACCTTCCGAACAGGCCTTCACCTGAAAACCATCTATCTTTTCTCGTCCCTTATCACTGGCGCATCTTGTGAAGTAAAGTTGATCGATCGTCATAACAAACCTCCGGCAGGTTTACTCAATGGCCATCATAGAATCGCACCAAACGTCTATTCTTAGAGCCTGTTCGATATCAACCTTTGATCGGCTTTTTTCATGAAAAACGGAAGTCTATTCATTACGGTATAGGCGTAATTCTTAATATCACTGTCCTATTTTTTAGACGTTCTTCGACCACATCATTCGGAAATAACGGATTATTTTCTCCAGCACTCGAAACCTTAAATATATCGGCTGGCAGTTTGGGTGACTTCCTCATATAATTTATAACAGACGAAGCTCTTCGAAGTCCTAAATCGTAGTTGTCCGTGTACAGGGCATTTTCCCCCACCGGCACATTATCGGTGTGTCCTTCTACTTCAATTAACACATTTCCTTGAAAAGAAATGATCCTCTGTTCTAGTTCATCAAGTACGGAACGAGCTCGAGCAGTTAGGAAATCACCTTCCTCGAACAGGCCGAACTCAAATGTGAGTAATATGCTACCCTCTTTAGTGATAGTTTTAACTTCATCCAATGAGAGGGCGTTTTTAATTTGGCTTACCCTTGAGTCATCTATACTAATACTACTTATTTTCAATTTATCCTTTAAAACATTGTTTTCTTTCTCTAAAGCTGCCAGCTTCTCGTGGAGCACCATAGCTTTCTTTTCTTGGGTCGAGATAGTCATGGTACGAGTCACAAAGGTTGACAATAAGATTGACAAAATGATCATTGCAGCAGCTACCCAATAGGGACGCAAGCTGCTACTCCGGGTTTGGGGCGGCCTCTTCGGAACCTCCACGTGTGTGCTTGTGGCTTCCAGTAAGGCTCTACACCCAGAAGCTACCTCTTGAAATGCGGTATCCGGCATACTTTTCGAATAAACGCTTGCTTTGCTCCACAGCAAGGAAAGAGCTGATTTGGCCTGAGAATGTCCATGGCAGGACGAAGCCAAAGCTTGCGAAGCCAATCTCCACTCATCAGCGCTCATTTCCTGATCTATGGAAAGAAGTGGGGCCGCCGGGATGGCCAAGTCCCACTCTTCAGGAGAAGAGGCGAGATCGAGGGTGGAAAGAAGTTGTTGAATACCAAGAAGTCTACGGCTATCACCACCACAGCAATCGGCAGCCACCCGCTGCGCGTAGGCGGATGGTGTGGGGAAGTTACTGAACTTCGACTCTGCAAAGTTGAAAATATAATAGTGCCCTGCATATTCCTCAGGCCGGAACTGAAATTTCCCACCTTCCTCGCGTGGTGAGGTTGTGATCACTTTCTGCACCTTAGATAGCTGTTCAAGGCTGGCGCCCCTGACCCTGTATGGATCTGGTTCGTAGATACTGAACTCAATTCCAATGCGGAATTTGCCGGGAAGCAACAAGAGCACTGCTTCTGCAAGACCCCAGGCATCTTGCAATGACGCAGGAAGAATGATCACTGGCCTGTCAGACTGGCCGGTTGACAGTACATCCACCAGCGACGCAAGGTGTTCGGAATATGGCATGGCTGTCGCAATATTCCAACACTTCTTGTCTTCTGGCACCCGCAATTTGCCAAAATCATTGAGTTCCG
Source organism: Pseudomonadota bacterium (assembly GCA_026388815.1). GTDB lineage: Bacteria > Desulfobacterota > WTBG01 > JAPLJA01 > JAPLJA01 > JAPLJA01. Next base: position 19,654 of record JAPLJA010000009.1, on the reverse strand, counting down.
GCAGCTCAGTCTGGGAGGACTCGTCCTGTTGCTGAAATATTTCGGAGCGCGCCACTGCGAATGGGTTATACGAAACCGGCTCCAACGCCTCAGGAGGAAAGACAACTGTGTGGGCGAAGAAGTTACCGGCCCGTCCCGGCTGTACTGGCGCTATACATATCCGTGTCAGCCCAAACCGCCCATCAGGTACTCGATAGTAACGCAGGCTAACTGGAAACTTGAAGAAATCTTCAGGCGCCATTGGCCCAGGACGGACCAGGGGATCCAGAGATGTTGGCCAGCGGTATACCTGGCTAAAAAACCGGACTCTTTTTTCCGTCTCGCCAGTAATACCTTCCGAACAGGCCTTCACCTGAAAACCATCTATCCTCTCTCGTCCCTTATCACTGGCGCATCTTGTGAAGTAAAGCTGATCAATTGACATTATGAACTCCTCCTTGATAAGAAACACTCCCTGTAATTATCCACTCACCTGCCCTCGATGACCCCAAGTCGAAAGAGCAACCAGAGCAGAGGGTCCTCCACCCTATGAGGCACAACCCGTGAAAAATGTCCCTGCTCCGCGTTACACCCCGTCGCGGAAACACCAAAAAATGCATGATCACGAAAATGTTTGGTTACCCCCGTGAATAATTTGGTATCTTTTCCCGCAACGAGCCTTCCGAAGGCGGCATCGGTGTCTTGGTGCAGGTGAACGTTGTAGCCACCTTCGTTAAAAATCGGTTGATGCCACAGCAGATCATTATTGATAAGTCCTGCATCCCGCAATATATCCGCCTTCGTGAAGACCAAGGCCAATGGTACGGTAAACTTCTCGCCTTTCATCTTCACCCCCCAAAGATGAAAGGCATTTATCACTGCATCCATGACTAACCCGGCTAGTTCGTCAGATGCCTTTTTGCCCAAGGCGCCAGCCAACGTGGCACATTGTAGCGGGTCCACAAGAAAGATAAGGCCGTCGGCCTCACGGAGATACGGCGTTTCCATAAGGATATCTTTCCCCTTAATTAGGTGCTCGCCCGCGGTGTCGTGTAGCGCCAGGGTGCAGGACTGAGTTTTCCCATCCAGGCTATAGATTAGAGGTGGTTCCCTATCGCGTTGAGTTAGGGTTAGCGGGGTCTTATCTTTGAACAGCCTGATTTGCAACTTCGTGAAGCGTGAAATGGTATCGTCGTCGATGTCACACAATTCATATCCCATGTTTCGCAGCCTCTGAACGAGACTGACGACATAATGGGTTTTGCCTGCTCCCGACGCGCCAAGTAGTCCGATTATCAGGCTTCGGTGCGCGCCAGCCGTGTACGGCAACGCTCTTAAATTCGCTCCAGAGCAACAGTGGGGGCACAGTTTGTCCGCGAACGCCCGTCCATCTGGACCCGTGGGCATTTTCAGTTGCATGCGATAGAAGGGATTAATACGAGCCCACCAAGCTTTTGGCAATGGGTAATTATTGCCTGAATTTGGATCATCTTTCCCGTATCGGAATCGTATCTGCCACACGCTGAAAGTTTTGAAACAGTGGGGGCAAACAACCTGTTTGCGGGGGCGTCGCCTTCCGGAAACCTGAGCCGGTTGTTTCGGATAAGTGATTCGTATTCGAGAGTAATCATTTCTCTGTACAAGGAACACCCGATGATACAAATCATTTTTCCCTTTGGCAAGAGCGATTCTATGTTCGTGCCAGGTTGTGAGATTTCCATTGCTGTCGGAGTCAGGAACGCACCTCAGCAGTTCATTTCCGTCACTTTCATCAAAGGGTGGCCGATCCGGGTTCCCGGTAAGCACGAATCCGCTGAAATTGTCGGGAACTGAATCAAACCTCCAACGTACCAGGACACTGCGATGGTTCGGTTGCCAGTCGAACTCAAGTTCGGGCACACGCTTGACTGAAATATGGCAGCGACTTCCATCGGCATCACCGGACGCGAATTCATTACCTATTCTGCTGTAAGCGACATAGTATACCTCTTGAACTTCACCGGCTTTCGGTGGCAATCGGTCTAAGGCGCTTTCGCCCTTCTGGTTGTATTCGTCATGAGTAACATCCAAACGTGTTGCGCTGGAATCCTCCAGACCCTCAGGCCATGTCCCGATACGGCGTCTTACACGGACGAATTCACATGATTCCGGCCATTGCCACCGGAGCCGCACTCCTGCATCCACTACGAACGCGCCCAGATCTGTGACCTCAGGAATAGGCAACCGACGAATCTGACCCATAGTACCAGTGGTCTGGGAAACCCGAAAGGTAACAGGGAAGTAATAGAGCCAATCTGACTTTGGCGCTTTGTCAAGGGCAGTGGTCGGTCCGTCACGATCAATCCTCCCCCCCCATTTTTCAGTGTCCGCTGCTCTAACCAAATCACCGCATTGTACCGGTGGTGGTTTGGGGCAGCGGTATATGACTACTTTCGCATCAGTAACTGGTTCATGTATGATTCGTACTCCGTCCCCTTCCCGTGTAAGCACCAGGTTTCTTATCGGTGGAGGAGCCTCCTTCGGGGTGACACCTTTTTTAAGGATACCATCCGAATATCCAGGCTGGCCGTCAGGCAATCGGTAGACACAACAGACACGATAATTATAGCCGGTATTATTAGTTAAACCTGTGTCACGAGCCCCTTCGGGGGAATGTGGGACCTGAAATGCGCTCTTGTCGTTTGGACCACCGGGCACAGTCGGATCGATTGTTCGCTGTAACAGGACATCCACAGCGGTCTTAGGGAGCTTCCACGACAGAATGATTTCTCCATCGCCAGGCTCGCATATGAGATCATTCTCATCCATCTCGCGACAAGTAATAATCTGATTGGTGGGTGTGCCTTCCCGACTCAGCAGTCCTTGGCGGCGGCAAAAAACAGTGTATGAATAGACTCTACCAGGTTCAAGCTCTTTCTTATGTCCTTTGTCAACACATTTGGTTTCTTTGGTCTCGACGACCAATTCACCCTCCGAAAGAGAGTGGGGGAGAAATTCACCACCTCTTCGAACGACGAGATAATCGATCGGACCACTCTCTGCCAAGGATTTCCATTCGAAAGAGACACTATTTGTTTTTCCGTCGTACGTTGCTTTGGCCCAATCCACACGCCCCGGAGTTTGTGGAACCGGAACCTTCTTGGAAAAAACACCATCCGATCTCCCGTTAACCTCAAACCTTGCCACCAGCAAGTAATAGTGGTCTTTGCCTTCTACTACGGCCTCGTCAGAATAGCTTCCACATTTCCCATCGTCTATCTCCTTAATTATGTCAGTGTCCGCATCAGCCGGTTGGTTACCGATTTTGCGAAAAACCACAACCCCTGTGCAGAAGTCAGGGGGCTTCCAGGACAGTTCTACGCGCAATTTGCCTTCGCTAACCTTGCACTCGGCACGTAGGTCATGCACCTCGACCGGGACAAGAACCTCGATCTCCGCCGGGTCCCTGTTGGTCAGCCCTTGGAAGAGGGAATAGACCATATATTTATAGCGCTTGCCGGGCTCAATATCTTTATCAGGGTAATCGTCGCGGCACTGATTATCAACAATGGTTTTGGGTTGCGTGTTTGTTCCAACTTCGTTCCTCTGAACTATGATTTTGTCGCAGTTATTGCTTGGCCTTCGCCAGTTCAGCTTCACGCACTTTGGGCGTGCATGTGCTTCCAGATTAAGCACACGCCACGGGTCTTCAGGCCGCCGGGGCAGGCCCTCTTCGACAGTCCTCCTGGCGAAATCGTCATCGAAGTCAAATTTATCTTTTGCGACTTGTATCAGGAGGTCTGACGTAGCATTAGGCATTGCCTTCGCCATGTCCCAGAACATCCCCTGGAGTTTCTCCACATATTCCTGGAACTTTTGACGACTTCGGAGGTTCTGCACAGTGCCGAACCATATACCTGCTTCTGCGCGCTCCTCAGGTGAGGGGCTTCGATTACGAATGCGATCGTAAATAACCTCAACATGCTTAATCTGCGCCTGAACCTTGTCAAAATCACCGCTTACTTTCCCATTTGGGCCTCCAGGCGCTTTCAGGGCATGAAAGTGAGAGAGGATTTCGTTTAGAGTTTCAGGCATAGGCAGCATCTCCTAATCTTGCACTAATCAGCCACTCGCTTAATGGGTTTATCAACTTGACAGTAATTCTAAGATCTGCGCCGTTCATAAGATATTTGCATCTCCTCTTTCGTCTCATCGTCCATGGCCTTGCCGACAATCTTGCCGCTATCATCGTACTTCAATTCCACAGTAATCCCCCAACCTTTCGGTCGTCCAGGCTTATTTGTATGCATCATGAAGCTGTCCAATCGAATGCAGTTTGCTGGATCGGGATCATCACCCTCCCACAGTACAATCTCGACCGCCATTGCGCCGTCAAATGCTGCGGCATAATGACCCTTGTGGATTACTCCCACATTAGCACCACCAGGAATTACCGGATCAATCTTTGTCCCTAACTCCGGATGTTCGGCATCCTTGAGTACCTCTATTCCGACCGGTTGGACGACAATTTCGATATTCTCCGGCGGCGCATCGACTGTGATTGGCTTCCCAGCTTTATCATAAGTGGTGATAAGAGGCTTTTCCTCGCCCAGGTGCGGCGAGAGATAAGCAGCATAAGCAGCACCCATGGCCACAAGCAGTTCCGGATTGCCATGTTTCAAAGGCGGCCGGCCCATGATCTCCTGTATGAGAGCTTCCACCGCAGGCATTTTCGTCGCCCCGCCGCAAAGCAACATTTCGATTTGGTCTCGCCTCAGCGGAAGAATTTCGGGAAATTGTCCTCTGAGTTCCTCATCCGGGTTCTCTGCCATTTGTAGTACCTTCTCGAGCAAGAGGCGAGTCTTGTGCAAATGTTGAGCCGTCTTCTCTTGAAACTCGCTGAGAGTCACCTCCACCGTGTGGCCACGCATGTCAGCAGGGATAGAAACGGACTCCAGTTGGCTGAGGTGTCGTTTGTTCTTCTCACACTGTTCATAGAGCCATGCGTCATCAGCGGTATCAATTCTCGGGTCGTACTGGAACTTTTCCATACATCTGTTACCGACAATTTTTCTTAATTCACTATCCCAGTCAAGCCCACCAAGCTTGCGGTTTCCATCCTTGCATATAGTGCGAATCTTGAGACCTACGGCACCGGGCTCGTACTCCTCTCGCTCACAATGGATCAGCGTTACGTCAAAAGTGCCGCCACCCAGATCATATACCAGGATGTTGCGCCCAGCGATCATGTCCACCTGATCAATGGCAAAGGCAAGCGCTGCGGCCGAGGGCTCCTCCAACAGACGCAGGACGTTCAGCCCCGCCAATCGTCCGGCCTCCGCGGTATCGCGGCGTTGGTCAGAGCCGAAATAGGCAGGAACAGTAATTATAACATCCTCGACAGGCTGGCCAAAGAAGGCCTCGCCATCCGCCTTTAACACCTTCAGTATCTCAGAGGACACTTCGGCCGGTGTGTATTGTTTGCCATCAATGGGAGGCGTCTTCCAGGCATCACCCATACTGCGCTTAATTCCGATGATCACACGATCGGGGAATCGCGCGAGAGCATTCATTGCAGCCTCTCCCACCACCGGTTTTCCATTAGCTGGATAGTACACCACAGATCGGAGGATCGGCCCTCCGTCAGCCGTATTGAGTTGTGCTACTTGAACAAACTTCCTGTTGGGATCGTAACACGAAATCGCTGAATAGGTTGTTCCAAGATCAATACCATATCTTACCATGGGTAGCTCCTTTCTACGAGCATAAGGCTCGATTCAATTTCTTCTCCCTCTCCTGCTTAACTGTCATTTCGTCTCCCGGACGTCGTCCGAGACATCTTTTGTTTGCTCTCCCTCTCCGGCGTGATGGGCCAGCGTCATCACCTCCACATTTGCATAACGCAAGATCCTTCGCTGTGATCTAAACCCCGTCTGGAAAACCTGTACAATCCGGCCGTCCTGGGACGGATCATCGGTCTCCATCGTTCGTATTGCCCGGTGTAAATTCTCATCGAAACGAACATCAGTAGGTATGATTTGAATACCATGAAGTCCAAGGATTTGGTAGATTTGGCTTAGTAGGACGCCGTAATTGCGTTCATGATCCATAGACGATTTTTTGTCGGCGGCTCCCCCTGCCATTTGATCCACCAAATCATGCAATAGCAAAAGGCTCGTCAATAAGTCTCGAATTCGTGGTTCGCTGAAAGAACTGGTAATATCATCCAGCTTATCTGACAATTCACGTAGTTTAGCGGCCAGCAACTCTTGGCCGCGCTTCATCTCCCCGGTGGCTTTCTCGGCGTTGTGCAATTGATTTTGAAAGCACTGGCAAAGATCCAGGATGGTTTGTAAGCGCTCTTCCTTGAACATCAATGCAGCGGTATCACTCGCCCCAGAAGCTGGTGACCCAGGCTTTCTTTCTGTATCTTCCATAGTTTCAAATAAGGGGGTTTGAGTTTCTTGAGGCAGGATTTCCTTTGGATCGCTATGACCACTTCTATCTGCGTCGCCCTGCGTTGGGATTTGCTTCCCATCTTTTGTCGGCTCTTCATTTATCATTCTTGTCCTCCCCAAGTAATTAAATTAGGACAACCGGTACGATCCGAAGTCTCCGTCAAGAGGGTCATCAAGGCGTCGCCCAGTTCATTAGCCCCTTCGACAGTCAATGCTCTCGTTGTGATTTCCCTTAGAAAGTCTTCATCCACATCGTCCTTTCCAATCCCCACAATGCACAGCCCGATTCTATCGGAGTCCGCTGCTCTTGCCGCAGCAAGAGCAGCTTCTCTGTCATCAGGTATTCCATCGGTCACCAGTGCTATCTCACGAACCGCCGAGACAGGAATGTTTTTTATAAGGCTAACTGCGGTAGCTATCCCTTTGTCCATAGCGGTCGTACCGCTTGTACCGATATCCTTTACCTTCCGGCAAATATCTGCGACAGCCAAAGTTGGCTCACAAACACAACGGGCCTCGGAACCAAAGGTGACCACGCCTATTCTAACGGTTCCCTGGCTGGCCTCGCTCAAGCTCTTTGCACTGCTAATGAGAGCTTCCTTTGCTCGCATAATTTTGTCTCCAGACATACTTCCTGAGACATCTAAAGCAAATACTACCACCCGTTCCTTTCTTGCAGACTTAACTTGGGCAAGATCTGGTGGTTCGTAGTTAATTTGGCTGCGCGACAGGGCTCGTTTTGATCGCTGGTCGATCGCTGTAACGTCGGCAATGCCACTGCCATCGTACGAGAATGTCACACTGATCGGTGTTCCAGCGCGAGTCTGAGGTAAACATATAAACCGATATGTCCCTATGATCACTTCAGGCCCGATATCATCGAACTCCACAACCGGCACATCGAAAATTCTTTGACCCTCGACCGAAATTTGGTAATCGTCTCGCGTAACCTTAGCTGGTAGCAGAGTACCATAGGCAATGATCGACGAGTTCCTTATTTCAGGTTTTCCTTCCTTCCACACCATTACTTTTGTGCCAAGGGTTCGCGATGCGGTCCTATCGAACTTGACTGCTATAATGCCACGACCTTCACCCGTGGCTACCAGGGCGCTCTTTTCGTTCCTTGGCAGTACTTCCCCTTTACCGAGAATGGCTGCCCCGAGTGCCACCATTGTATCTGCTTCACCTGTGACAATGGGCTCTTTTCCACTGGTCTCCTTAAGTGCTTCCCGAACCCGAGGCATTCTTGTGGCACCTCCCACCAGCAATATGCCGTCAATGTCCACCCATGTCATTGGTATGGCGGGTTTACTAAGCACTTTCTCAGTCCATCTAATTGTTTCTCTAATGCGCCAATCAGTTATCTCCTCAAACTCATCGCGAGTAACCCGGACCTCCTCTGCCCGGCCATTATAAACACAGGGAATTATGGTCTCCTTTACTCGTGAGAGATCCCGTTTGGCGCGCTCACATTCCTCATAAAGCCTATGCTCGACAAGAATACTAACTCGAGGGTCTTCGCCGTACCGTTCCGTGAGTTCTCTACAAACTCGATTCAAAAGGTCTGTTGTCCAATCATGCCCGCCAAGACGCCTATCGCCAGCTGTGGCGACAGGCCTGAAAATTCCTTTTTCAAGAAGCAGGATGGTGACATCAAGTGTACCACCACCAAGATCGTACACAAGTAGCTTCTGCCCATCACTGAGATGATCAACCCCGTAGTAGACAGCCGCTGCTGTCGGTTCCTTAACGATTTCACGAACCTCGAACTCCGCCAGTTCGCCGGCAAGCTTAGTTGCTTCTACCTCCGGCGAGGAGAAGTAGGCTGGACATGTTATGACTGCAGAAGTGACGGATTGTCCGAATGCATGTTCAGCATCCCGCTTCAATTTTTTTAGGATCTCAGCGGATATTTCAGCAGGGGTCATGCCCTGAAACCGGTAGTCAGGTTCCCCCATTGCGCGTTTGATCCATCGAACCACATGATCGGATTTCGTAGCGGCTTGGTTCATCGCCAATTCACCCACTACAACCTTCCCATTCTCGATCAACACGACTGATGGAGTGGTGTTCTGACCTTCGGCATTTGGAATGACCCGCGCTCGACCCTCATCATCCACATATGCCATGGCGGAAAAGGTAGTGCCGAGATCTATACCAAGAATAATGTTGTTAGTCATCATTCCTCCTTGCTGAGCGTGGGCTACTCAGCGCAATCATTCTCTCCAATCCCCGCTCAGAACCGCTGATCTACCTACAGCTAGTTCGTGACCTCAAGTTTCATGCCTCTTTCGTTACAACTCCACGCTGATTGGTGGACTTCAATGAGTCGGTCCCCTCCAGGATCCAAAGTAACGGATCCAACACACCATAGGCAGAAAATGGGGCTGTGTTCTTCTTGCTTGGAGTCCGGCCCAAGGCAGAACACGCAAAATATTTTATATTCGAAAATCTTTTCTCTACGGTTTGCATTGCAGAGCCCGCTCCCCATTCACATAGTGCATGTCTACATAAGTCACCATTGTTGATACCAACAGAGAAATTTCCCACTCGCTGTTTTACGGCCTCTAGATCAGCCTTAGTGATGACTACTGCCAGGGGCACTGACGAACCCTCGCCTGATTGCATGCCTATCATCTTCTCTGATGCAACTATGCAGGAGTTAACTACATCAGTAAGCGGTGTCTTCGAAGCCTGCACCTCCGGGTCAGGAATGCAGCCGACTTGCTTGATAAAGCCAGGCAGAGAAGCAGGATCTACAAGCAACATTAACCCGTCAGCACGTTGGAGCCACTGATGCTGGCTGAACGTATCAATGTGACTAAATTCTTCGCCCGGAGCATCATAGAGATAGAGTAAGGATCTGCATTTTTGATATTTAACTCGCAATATAAACGCATCGGGTACGCTCCCTGAGGTTGGCGCAACCGTCACGCCGCTCTCAAGTCGCCGCCTCTCTCTATCAAAGAGAATACGTTGTTCCGCTGTATCGATTTCCGCAACTATCCCGGCTTGTTTATCTCGCGAGCTCGCTATCAATTCTGCCGTAGCCATCAACATCATCGTTGTTTTACCGACACTTGTTCCACCAGCAATACCCACAACAGTTACTGGCAACTTGCCGGATGATTTGGATACAAATTGTCCCCCACAATTCACGCAAACACGATTGAGCTGGTTTCGACCGAGCGAATCAAGGGTAGATAATGATCGATGGCAAGGATGGCTATCTTTGACACCCTCACATCGGTGATGCAATACGCCATATCTGCTCGGCCATAGCCTGGAGTATGCTGAGCCGCAGTCCGGGCATACGTGCGCTGGCACTTGGAGACTGCTGCAGCGACCTGAGGGACAGACATACGCAATACTACGCAAAAGCACCCACACATATTGACCCGGGCGCGAGATGGCGATGGCTAAAAGTACCACACACTGAAGTAGAATCAGACCCAGTAAATAGATAGCGAAGCCGATGCACCCGATCAGGATTGGTAAGAACAAGAGCGCAGCTACGAGTGCAACACTTGTCAGGCCCGCTGCAAATCCCGACAAGCAAACAAGCAACAAAGCGATCATTCCGCTTAACAGGACCATTAGCATCGCAACAAAGAACGTCGAGAGGACAGCAGTGAGAGTAATGCCGAATAGTCCAATTAGCACAACAATAGGGATGAAAAGAAGCACGAACGCAAAAGTCAGCAGGAGTGAGAAATCATAGATTAGTAAGCAGATAATACCCATCAAAACAACTGCAAAAAATCGATAGAGATGGGTCGCAAGGGGTGCATACCAGTTACGAATTGCCCAGATGATACAGACTATACTAGCCCCTCTCGCAATAATCGCTAGAAGCACAAACAGTGAGGAAGACGAGGAGATTTGGGGTTGCCTTCGCTGGAGGTGAGCTGCGTTAACTTCTACCGCCCATGCCCACTGCTCTGCAATCCAATCCCATACAGACCCAGACCTGCATTTCGTCCACCCCAAGATTCTCGAGCTAAGGTGCGCCCATTTTCTGCAAAAAGCAACTATAAACTTGCGGAGTTTTGCGATTATGCTGAATCCGAACCTGGCGGAGCGGATAAGACATTGCCATAGAGGTCTCAATAATGAAAGGTAGATCCCAAATCCATATCGCCAGGCAGCCTCTGCCCGGGACCGGAAGGTTTGAAGCGCGAGCGCAAAAATAGTATACCGTCGTGGTTCAGGACGTCCGGCAACAATGCGGCCAGCGCTTTTTGCTTCTCCCATCGTAGCGTTTCCCAATTTTCCAAACAGTTAATAAAACCTGTAACTGTCCCTTTGTGATTCAAAACATGACAATACTCTGGAAAACCTACTCATAAAGTGTGGCTCGTATCGGCGGGTTCCCCGGACCCGACACTACGACCAAGTGGTTAACAACCATCCGCCCTGCCGACTCAGTTACAGGGGAGAAATATTCAAATTTCAATCACCTATAAAATAGTTAACGGTTTTTGTCAATTAAAATGTCTCTCTGGAGAAAAATTTAGGGGTGTCAAGGCAAAGTAGAAATGTCCTGTTTTCGGCAAAGTAGAAATGTCCGGTTATGATGTTGCAACCTCCATCGGTTTCTTACCCTGTCCCGACGATCCGAAGAGATAAAAGGGTAGGGCACTTACAAGATATTTCCTTTGCGGAATAGGCTTGATCCAATCCCAGGACTGTAACCAAATTGTAACCGTCATAACCTAACATAATCCAATATACCCCAACAAAATCCAACTTGGGGTTTGTAACTGCTTGATATTTAATTAGTTGAAAATGGTGGAGAATCGCCTTTTGAGAAGCTCTTGACTGAAAATCCGTGTGTCCGCAGTTCGATTCTGCGCCTCGGCACCATCAGATTTTCATTAATATGTTTTAAATATTAATAGATAGATGAAGAAATGGTAGGGAAAGCAGGGGGATAAAGCCCCCTGCTTTTTTCAAACTTTAAGGCAGGGAAATAGCCCCTTCAGGGCACTCTTCCACGCATGTTCCGCAATCTACGCAGGTATCCGGATCGACTTTGGCCTTCGATTCAACGGTGATTGCTTCAACCGGGCACACTTCAGCGCATGTCTTGCACGCATTGCATTTTGCCTCATCAACAACAGCTGCCATTATCTTTTTCCCTCCTCTCCATGGTATTGTTTCCAAAACTTTTAAAATATTCAATCTCGTTTGTCAACTATAATTCAGGAAAGAACGCTTTTACCCATTATTTATTCTGGGGAGTTGTCGTTTGCTCTTCCTTTACTTCCTTTTTTTCTTCCTTCTTCACTTCTTTCTTTTCCACCCTTGTGGCCATCTCAGTGCTGATAAATTCCGGTTCAATGAGAGAATACTCGTAACTGGGGAAAGGGAAGGTGATCGTGTCATAAGCTCCTGCAGCCATCCTCCAGCCAGCATAACCGAAACCAGAAAAAAATCCAGCGATATAACCGCCGACTACTGCCCAGGTCTGAGCAGACTCGTCATACTCTTTGCGCGAGACAACATACATTTGATTGGGGATCTCGAGAGGTGAAGTAACAAGGTTGGTTACCCCGCGTCCCAGTTTTTTAAAAGGCCGGTATATCCAAGGTACACCAGTGTTATCAATAGCGCTACATGGCAGAGCAAACAGACAGATCAGAACAAATGTCAGGCAAAACAGTATCGCTTTCTTCATAATTCCTCCCTCTGTTGAAAATGTTTATCCCCCGAGAATTTCCTTTAAGAGATTCAAGATGAGAATGACAAGATCCATGGAACTCATATTTATCACGCAAGAGTAATTATAAACAATATTCAACGGAGTATACAAGGGGTTTTTGTTTTCAGCTTAACCTGTGGATTGCTTGTTGATAAACCAGCATTTATTCTTCGTGACGCCCCATATTTAAGCTGGTTTCAGCAGATTGATCATTTTTTGAGCAGTAAAAAAGCAATGATATATCAGATGGTTATGGATAATGACCCTTAAATGCAGCGCTACGCCTTTGGCACGCCTTTTGTGTTTGAAAAGTTTTCCACAGCATTATGCTCGACTTGCAAAAAGATAAGGATTGATTTGGACTTAAGATAACGTTATATTTTCTGTATGCTTAAACAATTATCGAGAAAATTTCTTGCCATAAGACCCCAGGACAGATTTTCTTTTTTCCTGATCGTCTCTTTTTCTTTTCACCTTTTTCTTTTCAGCCTTTTGATCGAGAAGTCGATGCACATCCAATCTAATTCCCCTTTTTCAATTGAAGTTGAGCTGATAGGGATGAAAGAAGGCGGTGGGGGTGGAGGTGGTGGTGGGGAAAGCAGTAATGAGTTAAGAGTTAAGAGTGATGAGTTAAAAAACAAAATGAAAAAAGATGTAGCAAAGCCTGTGCCGATCGAGAGCAAAGAGAGTGTAATTCCTTCTCCTCAAAGGGTTGAAGAAGAAAAAAAGGTTGCTTCCATACAGGAACCATCCGGTGTCGTGAAGGGTTTGGGAGAGAGTGAAGCGGGTATGGGAAAAGGTGCTGGTACGGGTGGAGGAACAGGTGATGGCAATGGAAGCGGGATCGGGAGCGGAGTTGGCAGCGGTATAGGCAGTGGAGTGGGAAGCGGGATAGGCAGCGGGATTGGAAGTGGAGCAGGCGCCGGTAAAGGTGAGGGAAGAGGCGGCATTCGCGATGAACTGAAAGAGTTTCAGAGGAGGATCAAGGAGAAAATTGAAAGGGTAAAATCGTATCCCTTCCTTGCCCGGAAGAACCAGTATGAAGGAACAGCCTATTGTGCCTTTACCCTTCTTCGGGGTGGAGGGGTAAAGGATATACGGATAGTCGAAAGATCCGGCTATCCTGTGTTAGACGAGGCTGCCAGGAAGGCAATCAGTGAAGCAGCCCCCTATCCACCTTTCCCGATCTGTATCGAGCATCCCTCCATCGAAGTAAAGGTACCAATTGTATTCAGGCTCAAAGATTTTGAGGGTTAAACGTGGCTGAAGGACGAAAGATCCTTGCCATCGATATCGGGGCAGGGACACAGGATATTCTCATCTATGACCCTAATAAGACTATGGAAGGCATGATCAGCCTCGTACTTCCTGCTCCCACCCTATTCCTGGGGGAGAGGATACAGAGGTGCAGGAGAGACCTCTTTTTTACGGGCGATACCATTGGAGGGGGAGGGATCACTTCAATCCTGAAAGAGCGTGTAAGGCAGGGGCACAGGGTAATTATGATGAGAGATGCAGCCTTTTCTGTGCGGGATAACCTCGAAGAGGTTGAGTCCCTGGGCATTGAGATTAGAGAGGCACTTCCTCCGGATTTTACCGGAGAACAATTTTATTTACGGGAAGTTAATCTGGAGCTTCTGAGAGAATTTTTCAAAAACTTCGGCGAAGACTTCAACATCGGGGTGATAGCCCTGGCGGTCCAGGATCACGGTACTCCCCCTTTGAACTCCTCAGCCAGAAAGTTCAGGTTTGCGACCTTTGAAAGATTATTACAGGTAAAAAGAAGCCCAATCAATTTTGCCTACTGGGATAATGAGATTCCTCCTCAGTACAAGAGGATGCATTCTGCCTGCCAGGCAGCCAAGGAACAGCTCCCTCATGCCCGCATCCTCCTTATGGACACTTCTTTTTCAGCCATCGTCGGATGTATGGAGGAAAACACCCGGCCATCCCTCTTGGTTAATGTGGGGAATAACCATACCTTAGCGGTGCTTTTTTCGCAGGGTGAGATTGATGGGCTGATGGAGCTTCACACCCTGAGCTTAACTCCGGCAGATTTGCGGGAGCAGATTGAACTGTTTGTCAGCGGCGACATAACCAATGATGAGGTGTTTGAAAGGGGAGGGCACGGGGCAGTTATTTTTAAGCCCCATCCTCTCAACGAGTTGTCAATAAAAGTTACCGGTCCGCACCGGGAAATTTTCAGGGAAACCGGCCTGCAATTTGAATTTGCCGCCCCTTATGGAAATATGATGATGACCGGACCAATTGGGTTGATAAAGGCGGTACAGGCGAAGACGAAGTAGGGGCGAACCACTGGCTCGCCCGTGCCTTGAGGAAAAATGAAACCTATCAGATTTTCGAATCATGCAAAGTTTAAGGTGTATTATTCTAATGAGGAGGCGAATACATGAAAATTCATTATGATCCAGAAGTTGATGCCCTCTATATTGAGTTCAAACAACTTAAGCCTGGGACTGCGGAAAACAGAGAGCTCAGTGAAGATGTGGTAGCTGACTATGGGCCTGACGGCAAGATTGCAGGGTTAGAGATTTTAAACGCGAGTGTGGTTGTTGGTGATAACTTGAAGAAAATTATTGTAGAAGTTACGCCTGTTCAACATGCTGTAGCCTGACAAGATTCAATCTGAGAAAGATCTTGTCTTGACAACTCCTACCTATTCTTCGTAATATTTCCCTCAATAGCCCCTTAGTTAAAAAGTGGATTAGTGGCTCGCTCCTACTTCCCTTCCTTCATCTCTGGTGTGTCCTTCAGAAGCGGTCCCAAATCGAAATTCTGTACCAGGAAGATGGTGGGATTGTCGTCTCTCTTTACGTAGCGTTTTGAGGAATCTTTTTCCTTTTCGAGGAAAGGGATGGGCTAAATAAAGATAAAATATTAATCTTGGTACAGGCGAAACTAAAAGAGGGTTTAAAATTTAACGAGTTCCAGTCCGGTAACTCTTGAGAAATGTTTTGTGTTTAAGGTTAATAATGGAATGTTATTTGCGATACAAATGCCAGCAATAAGTAGATCGGGAATGCCGATCCCTTTGCCTTTCTTATCAAGAGAGGACTGTATTTTTGCTGAAGCCCTTGAGGCTTTAAGATCAAATGGGAGAAGAACAAATTGATTTATAAAATCATCAATAGGTTCTTTCCGTTTCATCTTTATGTGACCCAGGAAGAGTTCAAATGCAGTAATGGAAGTAATACAAGGGTTATAATCTTCAAGGAGTTTTAGAAGAAGGTTAAAGCCAGGTTCTTTTTTTCTGAGAAAGTCTACACAGATATCAGTATCTACACAGGCAAGTTCTTTTGCCATTTAGCCCAGTCCCTGTGTATTTTGCCAAAAATCTTCTCAACCTCTTCTTTTTCCCATATACCGGCATACCGCATTATATGATTGGCTTTGTTCTTTTTACCGAGAATCAGTAGTTTCCCTTTTTCAACACGTGCCTCTACGATCGTTCCCTCTTTCAGAGCGAGCTTTTTAGCTATCTTTGCAGGGATGATAATGGCTTCATTTTTTGTGGCTTTTGATTTAAGCATTAATGATCTCCTTGGTCTTATTATAATTTAACCACACAGAAGTAGTCATGTCAACCGCAAGGGCGAACCACCGGCTCGCCATATTTTGGGCGCATACATAGGTGCGCCCCTACGGTTTCTCCTTCAACTCTGAAGTATTTTTCATGATCGGCCCCAAATCGAAATTCTGTACCAGGAAAACGGTAGGATTGTCTTCTCTTTTGGCATACCGTTTTGAGGAATCCTTTTCCTTTCCAATCAGCAGTGTAAAGGTAGAATTGTCTTTCATGGTTATCTGAATTTTAGCAGAAGGACTGATCAAGCCGCAGGTCTTCAGATTTGCACCGTCTTCAAAGTCATAGGCCTTGAGCGTGGCGAGGGTATTGACCATACCTTCGATTACATCCTTTTTTACCTTTGCTTTTTCCGGCGCAGCCATCTCCCAGTTTCCTTTCTCATCTTTTATCAGAGAGATTTTCTTTTTTGGGGAAGTGATGTCTACTCTCACTATGTCTTCTGCCTTCAGGTTGAAAATGGCCTTGTCCCGCCAGTCCTTTAACTCCTTTCCGAATGTTGCATTGAGCATTCCGGTTAACAGGAAAACCTCTTTTTCTCCTTCTATCCGGATGTAGGTGCTGATTAAATCCGGGCCGTTCTTACCCACGAAGAAGTGGGCGAGAGGAGTATTGTCTGATTTGTTGATCTTTACTTCTACTCCATTCGCCGGGTCAAGCTCAAAGAGAGGGTATTTGTTGGGGTCGGTTGAGACAATGTTTTCCCTCTGCATATTGTTCAGGGTCTTGAAGATGTTCCCCACTTCGCCCTTATCTGCCGGATAATAACCTTCATTGAGTGCGACCATCCAATTGTCTTGCTTTACGAGGGAAACGGTTTTTCCCCTGGTCTTGATCGAAATAACTGCTGCCTGTTCGGTCTTAAAGGCAGGGAAGATAGTTGCCTTAGGGGAAGCTTCCTGCTGTTCTCTGACTCCTCCCCGTTCAAAAAGGTAAGCAGCGATGCCCAGGATGATGAGAATGGCAACTAAGGTAAGAGTAATCTTGAATCTCATGGTGTAGCCGGTGTAAAAACCTGAGCCTTCTTCTTCCTCTTCAGGTAGAGACGGAAGAACCCAAAGGCAATCATAACAATGGACATGCCGAGGATGTTGATGAACTGGATCACTGTCCTTTCCCGGCTGGAGAGCACCTTGAGCGGACGGTCAACGAATCCTTTCGTCCGTATCCCGATCAGCTCTTCACCGATGTTCAGCCAGTCAACGATATTCAGGAAGAAGACCTCATTCCCCTTGGATTGCGTGATTTCAAAAAACTGGTTCTGGAGAAAGCGGGAATTGCCCACCACAATGATCTGTGTCTCTTTGCTTTCCTTGATTGCCTCTTCCCTCTGCTCAGGCGCATTTTTTGATGTTCCCTCGATCGGGGGTACAGCTCTGTCAGAAAAGTAACTCTTGAAACGGCCGGAAAGGAGCGCGCCCATGACAAAACTCCTGCACTGGTTCTTGTCAGGCGGTGCCTGTTCGGGGCTCAGGTTGAAATATTCCTTCTGGTTAAAGGCTACATCAGTAGTCCTGAACAGCCTCACAGCCTTGACGCTGCCGGTCTTGTCCGGAATCAGTTCCAGGGAGCTTGCCCAGGGCAGGACAAGGGAATCAAGTTTATTGACCATCGGCTGGTCAGCGGCAAAGTTTTTCTTCTGGATCTTCACCCAGAAGGGGTAGGGGAGCTGTACGTTAAACATGCCGCTCCGGAACATTGCCGGGGCGTTTGAGAGATCCAGTACCAGATCCGGGTTCACCTTGACACCGTATGTCTTGAGCAGATCGACGATGCTGCATTCCATGGGGAATGCCTGGAGTCTCTGCTCCATGAGGTCTACGGTATCAACTAAGAAAATCGCCTTGCCGCCTTTCATGATGAAATGGTCAATCTCATAGAGGTCTCTCAAACCCATCTTCCTGGGGTTTGCTACCACCAGGGTGTTGATATCATCCCCGATTTTCCTGCCGTCTTTTGTTTCAACTTTCACAACCTGGTACTGCTTCTCCAGAAGCGATCGAACCTGCGAATAATCCCCCTCTATCGCTCTTTCTCCATGACCGGTTAAGAAGCCCACTGTTTTCGACTCTTTTCTGATCATCCTGATCAGGGCTCCGGTAAGGTCATATTCAAGGTTATTCGTATCGGTAATCACCGGGATGATTTCCTTTTTGTCTTCATAGAGGATAGCCATTCCGAGGTACACGGTGATGAGCTGTGCCTGGTCTTTTTCGTAGATGTTGAGCTGCACCTGGGGAATCCCCATGAAACGGAGCTTCTGCTGGGCCATGGGGTCAATGCCGGGATCGATAAATTCAACCTTCAGCTTTCCCCGGGATAACGCCTGGTATTCGTCGAGGACATCCCGGACCTGTCTTTGAAGACCGGTGAGATAGGGCGGAAGCTTTCTTGAAAAGTAAACTTTGATGTTTACTACATCATCCAATCCTTTCAGGACCTTTTTCGTGGAGGGCGCAAGGGTGAATTCACTTTTCTCCGTTAAGTCGAGGCGGAAAAAGTGGTTGAGCGAGACATAGTTGATGACTGCGAGAATCCCCGCCAGCGTGAGCACCAGGATAAGCAGATTCGTTCCGTACTTGAGTATCCGGGAGATCATTTCGTCACTTCCATTTCCTGCTCTCAACTGTGCAGACGTTCAGGAAGAGGAAGAAGCCTGTGAGTGAGAGGTAATAGAGGATGTCCCGCGAATCAAGAACTCCTCTCCCGATGCTGTCAAAATGAGCCCCCAAGCCGAGGTAAGCAAAAAGTGGAACGAGAACGCCCGGCAAGCGCGAGATGATCATTTCCTCTCCGATGAGAAGGAGGAGGAAACAAATCGATACCCCTGAAATGAAAGCCACGATCTGGTTCTCCGTCAGGCTTGAGACAAAGAGCCCGATGGAGAGATACGTTGCGCCGAGAAGGACAGCCCCGCAATACCCGCCGATGATGGGCCCCATATCCGGTTCTCCCATATAGAAGCAGGTAAAGACGAGAGGCAGGGTAAGGAGGACCGTGAAGGTTAAGAAACACAGGCTGGCAAGAAATTTCCCCAGCACGACCTCATAGTCCCTGACCGGCAGGGTCATCATCAGTTCCATGGTGCCGAGTTTTTTCTCCTCTGCCCACGCCCGCATGGTGAGAGAAGGAGCGAGGAAAAGGAACAGCCAGGGAAGCAGAGAAAAGAATCCCCTCAAAGACGCCTGGTTCTTCAGGAAAAAGAGCCAGACATAAAAGAAGATCCCGTTCGAGAGGATGAGAAAGGCAATGGTAAAGCAATATGCAATGGGAGAGCTGAAGTAACTGTTAAACTCCTTTTTTGTTATGGCAAGGATCTTGGTCATTGATTTAAGTTTTTCTCCCAATAAATAATTATTACTAAACAGGGTTCAAGGATTCGAGGGTTCTAGGGTTCATAAGACCGAAGGCCGCTCTTGCGGTAATCCTTGGGCGAGGCACCGCCTCGCGCCCCTACACCCTTGACACCTTGGCCCCTTGAATCCTCTTCAAAGAGAACTGTTCTCCTCAGTAGTCAGCTTAAGGAAGATCTCTTCCAGGTTTACGGTTTCCTTCTTCAACTCGGTTAAAATCCAGCGGTTATTCACCACCATGAAGAAGAGCTTCTCAGACAAGTATACGCCCAGCTCGCTCTTGATCTCAAAGGAGTTCACGCCGTCATCCCTGCTGGCCACCTTAAATGCCTTAACCTCAGGGATTTCATTCAATTGTCTCTGGATATCTTCGAGCGGCCCTTTGATCGTGATATGGATAATCTCGCTCTTCTTGCTGCTTTGGGCCATCTCATCGGGTGTGCCGCTCCCCACAATCTCGCCCTTATGGATGATAATGATCCGGTTGCAGGTTGCGGACACTTCAGGCAGGATATGGGAGCTCAAGATAACTGTTTTCTCTTTGCCGATCTCTTTGATCAACTCGCGTATCTCGATA
>JAPLJA010000163.1 GCA_026388815.1 Pseudomonadota bacterium | reverse complement strand
TTAGCAGACATCCGGCTGGCATAGACGAGCGGTTGTGGATCGAGGGAGAGTGCGTTACCGTATTCCTCAATCTGATGGGGAGTCTGGCGGGAGAACTTTCCTTTCCCCCCTGCCACGAACAGGCCAATATCTTTCTCTATTCGTCTTGTGCCTTCTTTAAGCGCGCCACATACAGTCGTAGTCAACCCACTGCTGTGCCAGTCAAAGCCGAGGATACACCCAAAGGCCTGAAACCAGAAAGGATCAGATAATTTCCTGAGCATTTCCTCGGGACCGAATTCATCGATGATCACGAGCGTGATTTCCCTGGCGAGCCTCTTCATCCTCTGGAAGAGCCAGGATGGTGCCTTGCCGTAGTGGAGGGGTAAATTGGCAATGCCGGTTTTCATTTTAACCCAGAATCCAGAATACAGAATTCAGAAGGAAGAATCTTCTGGCTTCTGTCTCCTGACTCCTGAATTCTCGCTGTTCACTATTCACTAACGACTGATCACTCATTTTATGCCCGTGTATAGAACTCATGCCTGCCTATTGTATGCAGCAGGATTTCTCCTTTATTCCTGAGTGAAAACAGGATCCTGAGCACTCTGCGCTTGGAGATGTTCAACAAATCGCAGAGTTCTCTTACCGTAATCCTTTCGTGTTCTTGCAGATAAGATATGACCAAGGTCTCTTTATTGTCTGAACGACCGGGTGGTTTTTTGTTGAGCTTTCGTTGCTTCTGGAGATCCAGAATAGCTAACTTGCTCGCAACAAGATTTTTATCCTTTACCCGGATATAGGTTTCCACTTTCTCGTTATTCATCACCCACCGGTGAGGTTTACACCTGCTCTCCTGGATGGTGACGAGGAGGATCCTTTTGCCCTCGTGTGCGAGAGTCTCAATTTTTGGGGAAATGGGAGGATCGCAGAAATCCCGGGCGGCAGAAAAGAGATGCCTTTTCTGAAGCCGAAGATCCCTGACGCCCGATACATCTCCTTGGTCAGTAATGCCGATTAGGATTTTTCCTCCCCTGCTGTTGGAAAAAGCTACCATCAGTTTGGCAATCCTGTGAGGCGAGGATATCTCTCTCTTGTATTCAAGCATGAAGCCTTCACCCTGTTTGATCAACTGGTTTATGTCAACCATCCATGCAATACCAAAGAGTAATTCTCATAAAACATTTAACACGAAAATTCAGGTGATTCAATGCCAAATTGTGCTTTTAGTATCCTTGACTTAGCATGTCATAAAGGCTATAAACAAATGCAGCATTGAGGGGATAAAAACAGTGGTTACAGAAAAAAATATTTGTATAATCTGTGCCTGGCGCGAACATTGTCAGAAGAGGTTTTCTCTGCCGGCAGAGGCGAGTTGCCCGGATTATACCCGGGATATTACGATAAAAGAAAAGCCTGAAACAAAAGACAACGATGCGGATAAAAGATAACGTAAGCGGTATAATGAGAACCGCTATAACTTCCTGGCAAAACGAGAATTCTGTATCACTTGATATAATTCCTCCTGTGATCCTCGAGGTTCCCAAGCTCAAAGAACATGGGGATTTCGCCACGAATATCGCGATGCTCCTGTCTCCTCTGATAAAACAGCCCCCCAGGAAAATAGCTGAGGGGATCTCTGCTCATGTGAAGCAGCAAGGAGAAGTGGTTGATAAGGTAGAGGTAGCCGGCCCCGGATTTATTAACATCCATCTTGGCAGGAAGGTCTGGCATGAGGCATTGAGGGAGGTTGCCGAAGAAGATGATGACTACGGAAGGACAGACATCGGGAAGAATCAGAGAGTCCAGATTGAGTATGTGAGTGCCAATCCTACAGGGCCGCTCCACATTGGGCACGGGAGAGGGGCAGCAATCGGTGATGTACTGGCGAACCTTATGAGGTTAGCGGGATACCAGGTCTTCCGTGAGTATTATATTAATAATGTTGGCAATCAGATGGTAACCCTGGGAAGATCAGTATATCTCCGCTACCTTGAGATTTCAGGAAAGAAAATAGATTTCCCCGGAAACCATTACCAGGGCGGATACATCAGGGAGATTGCCCAGGAGATAAGAAATGAGCAGAACGGAAAGTATCTGGAGATGCCAGAAGACAAAGCGGTGCCTTTTTTTACCTCCTATGCATCAGACTGCATCCTGAAGGGAATCAAAAAAGACCTTGATGCATTCGGGGTCTTTTTTGACAACTGGTACAGTGAGCGGCAGGTCTTTGAGGAAGGCCTGGTTACACAGGTCCTCGATGAATTGAAGGCGAAAGATTACCTGTATCAGAAGGATGGTGCCCTCTGGTTTCATGCAACCCGTCTTGGTGATGAGAAGGACAGGGTCATCATTAAGGCTGACGGTGTCCCTACGTATTTTGCCTCAGATATCGCTTACCACAAGCAAAAATATGACCGCGGGTTTGATCTGATTGTTGATATTTGGGGGGCTGACCATCATGGTTACATCCCCCGGATCAAAGCGGTAATCCAGGCACTGGGGAGGGATCAGGAGAGCCTCAGGGTCTTGCTGGTGCAGCTGGTAAACCTGCTGCGGGACGGAAAGCCGGTTGCAATGTCAACCCGCTCCGGAGAGTTTACCACGCTCCGGGAAGTTATTGATGAAGTGGGGAAGGATGCAGCCCGCTATCTCTTTTTAACCAGGAGGTCAGATAGCCACCTGGATTTTGATTTAGAACTGGCGAAACGCCAGAACGAAGAAAATCCTGTCTTTTATGTGCAGTATGCTCATGCCAGAATATCCAGTATCATCGAATTCGCTCAATCTCAGGGAATGGATCTCAGGTGGGGTAAGGATGTCAGACTGGAACTCCTAACTCTCCCCGAAGAGTTAACCTTGATCAAAAAACTTTCCCGCTTCCCGGACGTGATCGAAGGTTGTGTAACCTCTCTTGAGCCCCACAGGATAACCATTTATCTGGGAGAGCTGGTGGGAGAGTTTCATGCTTACTATAACAAGTACCGTGTTGTAATTGAGGACCGGGAACTCAGCCAGGCCCGTTTATTCCTGGTGAGTGCTGTACGGCAGGTATTGAAAAATGCCCTACATGTTCTGGGCGTGAGTGCACCGGAAAAGATGTGACTATGAGAAAATCGCTGAGCAAGAAAAAGTCGCAGTTCAGACGGAAGTTCTTTTTCGTTATCTCCCTGTTTTTTGTTCTCTTAATCTTTCTGCTCGGGGTCGAAGTCGGTCAGAGGTTTTCCGGGGTTTCTCTGAGAGGTCAGAAAAAAGGTAGCGAGAAGTACCTCCTTGCGGAGCATGAAAAGAGCAGTGCCGGAATAACTGGGGCTGTGGACGTACCATCAGAGGAAAATACACCTGACACCAAGATAACATTTTATGATGCCCTTCAGGATGACGGCAAAGAAGGAAATACCGCGATTGCCTACCCTCCCGCCGGAAACGAACATATTACTGTAAGAGAAGAGGTGAAACGAGAGAATGCATTGCCGCCTGGCGAAGATTTTAGAATCACTGCGCAGCCTTCAAAGTATGCCCTTCAACTGGGTTCATATAAAAGCAGGTCTCAGGCGGAGGAAATGCAGAATGAATTGAAGAAGAAAGGGTATCAGGCGTATATTCTCGAGGCCAACATACCTGAAAAAGGAACATGGTACCGTGTGAAGGTCGGTGATTATGAAGACCTGGAAAAGGTCAGGCAGGCAGCCTCAGACCTCAAGCAGAAGGAGGGAGTTTCTGTGATGATAACCAAGGCAACCCGGTGAAACATATCTCCGTGGCTTAAGATGGATATGGATGCGCAGCCCGACGATTACATCATGATTTTTATCACAGCAGGTTCTGAGCCGGAAGGGGAGAAGATCGCCCGGGGCTTAGTTGAAAAAAAGGTGGTTGCATGCGTAAACATCATCCCGAAGATACGTTCCATCTACTGGTGGGACGGGAAGTTATGTGACGACGAGGAAGTCTTGCTGATTGCGAAGAGCAGGAAACACCTTTTTCCAGCGATCTGCACCATGGTTAAGGAACTCCATAGCTATCAGGTCCCGGAAGTCATTGCCCTTTCACTCATGGACGGTTCTAAAGACTACCTGAAATGGGTTGGAGATACTGTAAAAACGTAAAAGGGGGGTGGTGTATGAAGGAAGAAATGGTAGGGGAGGTAGTGAAGTTCTTTGTGAAGCCGGGTGTTGCTGCTATCAAGATAACGGCCGGACAACTGAAGGTCGGGGATATCGTCCGGTTCAAGGGTCACACAACTGATTTCCAGGACGAGATAAAATCAATGCAGATTGATAACACACCGGTAGAAAAGGCGGAAGCAGGACAGCTTATTGGTATCAAGGTGAAGGACCGGGTGAGAGAGAATGACAGTGTGTTCAAATTGACTGAATAACGTGCTGTTTCCGCAGCCTATCTGCCAAAATTAATTCTTGACAAAATACCGATCGAAGTGTTATTCATTCAAAGTGAATGAAGATTCATTCATAGGGAACGACATCAAATCAGAGGCGCGTGCTTAAGGAGGAAAGGAGAAGAGTTATGGCAATTGATTTTGAATTAACAGATGAACAGAAAATGATGTTGGATACCATTCGTAAATTTTGTGAGAAGGAGTGTCCTAAAGAGAAGGTTGCAGAATGGGATAATGCGGGAAAAGACTTCCCATTGAGTCTCTGGAAGAAACTTGGTGATATAGGAGTTCTTGGGGTGGGTTTCCCGGAAGAGTACGGCGGTACTCCGGGCGGTATGATAGACGAGGCATTAATTGCCGAAGAGCTGTCGTATGGATTCAATGATTTGGCACTTGCCTACCTGTTAGGTGTATCTTTTGGCGGGTATTCCATTTTACATCAGGGTAACAAAGAGCAAATAGATAAGCATCTCCCTCTTCTCATAAATGGTGAAACCAATTTTGCTTTGGGAATGACCGAACCCGGCGGAGGTCTCGATGTTCTTGGGGCCTTAAAAACAAAAGGTAGAGAAGATGGCGATAATTTCATCATCAATGGAACGAAAATCTTTACCACCGGGATGCACATCGCTGATACCATTGTATTGGTCGTGAGAACAGATGATGTCCCCGGAAAATCTGCCCTCGGGCTTACCCTTTTCCTGGTCGACAAGAATACCTCCGGCATTACCTACAATAAACTTGAAAAGCTGGGCAGCCACACCTGTGGCACGTTCGAGGTGGTTTATGAAGATGTGAAGGTTCACAAGAGCAACATCCTTGGTGAGAGAGGGAAAGGGTGGTATCAGATCTTAGGCACCCTGAATAATGAGAGGATTATCGTTGCTTCCATGTGTAATGGTCTGTCTCGATGTGCCTTCGATGAAGCCCTGCAATACTCTAAAGAAAGGGAAGCCTTTGGGAAACCCATAGGTGGACATATGGCCATTCAGCACTACCTGGCTGAAATGGCAACAGAAATCGAAACTGCAAGGCTCCTCACCTATAAAGCCGCCTATTTGGTAGATCATGCCAAGACCAATGCAGAATTAATGGCGGCGGGCGGAACTGCAACCATGTGCAAATATTGGGCCTCCGAGGTTGCCGGGAGAGTAACCGACAGGGGCATGAGAATCCTCGCCGGCTATGGGTTCATGCAAGAATATCACATGCAGCGGTACTTCAGAAACTGCCGCCAGTACATTTTTGCACCCATAACGAATGAAATGGCTAAGAACATTATCGGACAGATGATGCTGGGATTGCCCAAGTCCTATTAATAAAGAAGTGCCTCATGACGTTTCATGAGTTGTCAGGGGTAACATATCAGGAACTGAGAAATGGTTTACTCAGCACAGGAGGAGTGAAAATGGCTCGTTTACAGCAGATATTTAAAAAAGAGTTGGTTGCTGGCTTTGGCCCCGAGAAGCTCTTAAGCGACCTTAAGTATGATGAGATGCAGGCCGGTTTTGATTGCGGTGGCGGGACATACAAGATAACCAAAGAGGAAGTAGAAAAATTCGCTAAACTCATGGGTGACACCAACCCGTATTGCAAAGACGAGAGTGCAGCCAAAGCCTCTCCCTATCAGGGTCTCATCGCGCCTACAGGGATGATCTATATCTATGGATTGAGAATCTGCTGGGATCGAAAGGTGTTTATTGATAAGGCGGTACGGATGGGAGATTACATAGAATTCTACAAACCAGCCCGTCCGGGTGACGTTATCACACTGAAGATGCAGGTGGTCGATAAGAAGCTTACCTCAAGCGGAAGAAAACTTCTCTATATTGGTATGGACCACGAAAATCAGAAGGGAGAGAAAATTGTGTTTATTCGGATGGGTTTCATGGTTCCTGATTCATTATGATATGGACATATCACGTGAGATGAGTTACGGTTCATAGAGAAAAAGGAGATTAGTTATGAGCAAGATATTAGATTATACGGATGTAAAAGCAGGAGATGAAGCTCCTGTTAAATCTTTAAAAGTCGACCAGGGACTGATTGACAATTACGCCCATATCTGCGGTGATTACAATCCCATCCATGTAGACCTTGAAGAAGCAGCTAAAACCATTTTTAAAGGTACGATTGCCCATGGGACCATCAATGCTGAACCTATCCTTGAGGCCATCGGGAATTATTTGGGAACCTACTGGCCCACAGAGGGGACGAAGGTTGACCTGCAGTTCAGATCACCGGTTCGACCTGGCGACACCATATCCAGCAAGATAGCAGTGAAACAGAAGAAGCCGAAGAGCTTTATAAAAGCAGGCGCAGGGAAAAATACTTTGATCTGTGATATCTCTGCAGTAAATGATAAGGGGACAGAGTGCGTTAGGGGAACCGCTGAAATCGTCGTTCCATAACCCCCTTTATTCCGCGTTAAACCTCAGGATGCTTTACTCTACCCCCCAATTTTCCACTGGGGGGTATTTTATTATGAGTGTGGCAAGCAGGTAAAATTTCAAAGAAAGGAAGGATTCGAAAATGGCTGTAAATGTAGTCATGCCCAAACTCGGACTGACCATGGTGAGTGGTAAAATCGTGGAATGGAAAAAGAATGAGGGAGAGCAGATTAATGAAAAAGAAATTGTGATGGTGATTGAAACCGAGAAGGTTACCTATGAAGTTGAATCACCCGGCACGGGCATCTTGCACATCATCGTAGCCCCTGATGTAGAAGCCCCTGTATCAGACGTTGTCGGAGTGCTGGCAGAAAGTAAGGAAGAGTACGACAAGATCGTTGCCGGTGGAGCTCCTGTTACAGCGGCAGCTCCCGCCCCAGCACCTGCAGCAGCCCCGGCAGGAGGCGCACCGGCTGCAGCACCAGCCGTAGAGACTACGGCAGGACCCGGGGAGAGGGTTAAGATATCACCTCTCGCAAAGAAGATCGCCGAGGAGAGCAAGCTGGATATAACAAAGATAAAAGGCACAGGCCCCGGGGGTAGAATTGTCAGAGAGGATGTTAACAAGTACACGGAGCAGGCTAAGGCAGCTCCCGCCACAGCACCTGCAGCAGCACCGGCAGCACCTGCCGAAGGCGACCGGTTAGTCAAACTTACCGGCATGAGAAAGGTGATCGCCCGGAAAATGCTCGAGAGCAAGGTGCAGGCAGCCCAGGCTTACATGAGCAATACCGTGGACGCAACGAAAATCCAGGAGTACCGTCAGGTGCTCATGCCCTATATTGAAAAGAAATCAGGGGTAAGGATTACCGTTACCGATTTAATGATGAAGATAACGGGTGCTGCTATTGCGGCACATCCAGTCATTAACACCCGCTGGACTGACGAAGGGGTCCTCTGGATCAAGGATGTCCACATGGGAATGGCAATGGCTTTAGACGACGGGCTCATCGTTCCGGTAATCCGGGATATTAACCAGAAAACAATGACTCAGATCGCCAAAGACAGAGTGGCCTTGATTGACAAGGGGAGGAAGGGAAAGCTCACACCAGATGAGATGAAAGGGAGTACCTTTACACTCTCAGCCATGGGCATGTTCGGGATAGAACAGTTCATCGCTATCATCAATCAGCCGGAAAACGCCATCCTTGGTGTGGCGGCTATCATTGATAAACCTGTCGTGATGAACGGCCAAATTGTTATCAGGCCCATGATGAACGTTATGTTGACCTATGACCACCGTACGATCGACGGGGCCAAAGCAGGTCTTTTCATGGTTACCCTGAAGTCCTTCATCGAGAACCCCATTATGGTTATCGCGTAAAAGCGGACGAGATAGGAAGGAGCGAATATGGCACATATCATAGTCGTTGGAGGAGGACCCGGTGGTTATCCAGCAGCTATCCGGGCAGCGCAGCTTGGTGCTCAGGTTACGTTGATTGAGAAATCAGAGCTTGGTGGGACATGCCTTAACCGGGGATGCATACCAACCAAGGCATTGCTCCAGGCAGCAAAGACCTACGAAAATGCGAAGGAAGCAAAAAACTTTGGCATAAATTGCCAGGGTGTCAGCCTTGAATTTCCCAAGGTAATGGAACGGAAGGATAAGGTGGTAAAGCAGCTGGTAGGCGGACTCGGTGGTATTGTAAAGAGTTATGCCATCAAAGTGGTGAAGGGAACTGGCTCCCTGACCGGCCCCAAATCAGTAAAGGTTGTGGAAACAGGAGAAGAGATTAAGGGAGACAAGATTATCATTGCCACCGGCTCTGTTCCGGTAAAAATTCCCATCGAAGGGATTGAACTGCCGGGTGTCATCACCTCTGACGAGGCCCTTTTCCTTGAGAAACTTCCCAAGAGTATCCTGATCATCGGAGGCGGTGTAATCGGTCTGGAGTTTGCCCAACTCCTTCACAAGATGGAAGTCAAAGTTACCGTGGTCGAGATGCTCCCCCAGATTCTTCCCCTTGAGGATACGGAGATAGCCATGGGTCTTGATGCCCTCCTGAAGAAAGAGGGTATCGAAATATTCACTGACTCCACAGTAAAGAAGATTACAGCGAAGGGGAATGAAAAAGTGGTTTCCTTTGACACCAAACAGGGGCCACAGGAGAGGGCAGTAGAACTGGTCCTGGTGGCAGTCGGCCGCGCTCCCCATACCAAGGATCTGAATGCAGACAAGATCGGCATAAAGATGGAAAAAGGGAGAATCCTTGTCAATGAGAAGATGGAGACCAATGTGCCGGATGTCTATGCCATCGGAGATGTGATCGGCGGGTACATGCTTGCCCACGTGGCTACTGCTGAAGGCGAGTGTGCTGCTCAGAATGCTGTAGGGAAGTCGGCCAAAATCAATTACCGTTCGGTTCCCCGCTGTGTCTATACTTCCCCCGAGGTTGCAAGCGTGGGGTTAAGCGAGAAGGAAGCAAAGGAGAAGTACGGGCAGATTAAGATCGGGAAATTCCCCTTCGTTGGCGTTGGAAAGGCGCTCGTCATCAATGAGACAGCCGGGATGGTAAAAATTATTACGGACACCAAGTACGGGGAAATCCTCGGCGTGATGATTTTAGGGCCCCATGCCACTGATCTGATTGCTGAGCTCGGGCTGGCTATTCAGATGGAAGCAACCTTCGAAGACATTGCTCATACCATCCATGCGCATCCTACCATCTCTGAATCGGTGATGGAGGCAGCGCTGGATGTTGATGGTCTCGCCATCCATATGCCCAGAAAGAGGAAGTAGTCATGGAGGATGGGGACAGATCGTTTCTGTTCCTGGATCTCGGTACCGTCGAATACGAAAGGGCTTTTGAACTCCAGACGAGATGTGTAGAAGCACGCTCTCAGGAAAAGATCCAGGATATTTTACTCTTACTTGAACACCTGCCGGTATTTACCCTCAGCAGGAGTACCGAGCCGGATCATATTCTTGTCCCCATATCAAATTTGGCGGAACGAGGCATTTCAGTTTCAAAGACCAATCGGGGAGGGGATGTAACGTACCATGGTCCCGGTCAATTAGTGGGCTATGTGATCATGGACCTGCGGAGAAGGGGAAAAGACCTCCACCGCTACGTGAGGGACCTGGAACAGCTCATCATCGATACCCTCGCTGACTGGGGAATATCCGCCAATCGCATTCCAGAGCACCCGGGTGTCTGGGTACATAACGAGAAAATTGCAGCCATAGGCATAGCGGTAAACCGTCAATGGATTACCATGCACGGTTTTTCCCTGAACGTAGACCCCTGCCTTGAACATTTTTCCCTGATCGTACCCTGCGGGATACGGGACCGGGGTGTTACCTCCATGAAGAGAATCCTGGGAGAAGATGTTGACCCGCAGAAATTGCAGCAGGACATCATAAACAATTTCCAGAGGGTCTTTGGGACAAGAGGGGTAGGATGAGAAGGTACTCTCAACGATGAAAGAAAAGCTTGATGCCTTTAATCTTCATACGGTGTGCGAGAGTGCCACCTGTCCGAATGTGGGGAGCTGTTTCAAGCGGGGGACAGCCACATTCATGATCCTGGGTGATACCTGCACAAGAGATTGCGGTTTCTGTAGTGTGAAACATGGAACCCCGGCTCCGCCTGATCCCGATGAGCCGCGGAGAGTAGCAGAGGCAGCAAGAGAACTGAATTTGCACCATGTGGTTATCACCTCCGTTACCAGAGATGACTTGAAGGATGGTGGTGCGTCTGCCTTTGCTGATACCGTCAGGTGGATCAACCGTTTGCTCCCGGATGCTACGACCGACCTCCTCATACCGGACCTCCACGGGTTAAAAAAGAATGTAGCAACGGTGGCGGAAGCCCGTCCTGATATTATTGCCCATAACCTCGAGACCGTTTCCAGACTCTATCCACTGGCGAGAAAGCAGGCAGATTACCGGAAATCCCTTTCAGTGTTGAAGATGGTAAAGGAGATCAATCCGGAGATGTACACCAAGTCGGGAATCATGGTTGGTCTGGGAGAGAAATTTAATGAAGTTCTTGAGGTGTTGGAAGACCTCAGGAGCGTGGATTGCGATTTCCTGACCATCGGTCAGTACTTGCAACCTGCTGCTGAAAACATAGCTGTCCACGAGTTTATCCACCCCGAGATGTTTGAACGGTTCAAGAACGTGGGTGAAGAGATGGGTTTTCGCTATGTTGCCTCAGCACCCCTTGTCCGCAGTTCATTCCACTCAGAAGAAGCGCTTCAACAGATAAAGAGTTAAAGAGTTGCAGAGTTCAGGAGTTTAAGAGTTTACGGTTCGTAGGTGAGCCGGGTCACCTCCTCAATATCCTTCCAGATATTTTTGAAATCCAAGTACAGATTTTTGTATTCCCACGTTGTAAAGTTTAAGGACTTTCTTTTCATAGATAACCGCACTCAGCTTATTTTATAAATAACCATCCGGGGATATATTTCCTGCCGGTAGATGAGATGGAAGGATGGGGGCGCTTTTGATGGATCATACAGATCCCGCAGCCCCGGGTAATTTGGGTATCCGTCCCGTTCCTCAAAGATAACAAATTTTATACCTGTGGATTTGATTGAGTTCTTAAGCGTCTCAATGCTTGAGAAATTTTCAGGTGTTCCGTAATTCATGAATATGGAAAAACGCCTTTTTTTCGGCGAGAGAGAATTGTAAAAGTACGTACTGGATGAAAAGACCTCAGTCTCTTTCTTCATACCGTTTTCATTGAGTACTTTCGTGACAGCTGCATTTACCTGAAAGTAAGGGTTATGCACGTATGATGGCACATACCGGAGCCAGGTAATGAATGTTATAAAAATAAGAGAAGCAATAAAAAAAAGCAGTTTCATGGGTATCTGGAAATGCCTGCCCAGGTTACATCTCTCGGGGATTATCCTGTCGATGAACCTCAAAGCGAAGATGATCATAAAGGGATAGGCAAAGATGAGAAACCTGTCTACAACAAATGCAACTGAAGTGAAAACAAGAATTCCCGCGATGACAATCGCAGCGTAGACGGTATTTTTTCTGCTGCCATGCTCTTCTTTGAAGAGCGAGAGAAGCAGGCCTGCGATGGCGAAGAAGTTCAGGGGGAACATGGGTTGGATGAGTTCCAAACCATGCCGGAATTGTCTGAACCAGTTGAGGAGGAATTTCGCAGGGGAAAGCATAATCACGCTAAAGATTGAAATATCATAGGGCACCCTTTGCCAGTTGCTCACCCAGTTTTGATCCCCGTATATCCCGAACCAGATATTTTTACCCTGCGACATCCAGAACGGGTTTCCGGTAGCGCTCAAGCTCGTGTAAAGGTGGGGAAATGAGGTAATAAGAAAAAAGATGAGATATACGCTCGCTTTTTTAAAAGATGAGCCTTCTTTTCCCTTATGGGTATAGAGTAACCAGAAGAACGTTATGACAACCAGGACGAGCGACTGATACCGGACCATGTAGGCGAGCCCGACAAAAACGCCAGCCATGATAAAATCAGAATTCTTTTGCTGTTCTTTCATGATGTAATAGACGGAGATGAGCTGAAGGGATAGGGCAAGAGTATCATTCCCTTCCAGAAAGAACCACTGGAGGAAAAGGGAAGAGAAGAGAAAAAGCTGGGAAAGAAAGGCAAGCCGTCTGTCTTTGAAGAGGGCTAGGACTATCCGGTAGGTAAAAAGAAGACAAATCACACCCCCTGTCAGGGAGATGATCCTTGCAGCGATGAGATAATCGTTGGAGATGAAGAAGAGCGTCTTAAGTAACAGGGGATAACCAAGGGGAAATACACCGTTGATCCAGTTGGGATAGTCATGCAATGTGACGTAGTAGTCTGCCCACCATACATAGGTAAAAAAATCTTCCCAGTGGACAATGAGGTTATTGAAGCTGATATATCCTGCAATGATGAGAGATATGACGGGAATAATATAGGGCATAATTGTTACTATTTCTTTACCCAAACCGCTTTTTTGTCAAGATATTTTGTTATTTAAATGTATAAGAATCAATTACTTTAATCAAATTTGACCTGTGTGCTTATCTGTTCTTTAATCTCTTTGAGAATTTTTTAGTCGGTGGTATCTTTTCCATGGGCTTCAGTATCCTTATTTGTCTCTAAAGTTTTATGGCCTTGCATCTGAGGTTTTAGATAAGTAGAATAATAACAATAAACGTATGATCCACACCTTAACACGATTAGTCATATTATTCGTCATTGTTATTATGCTCTCCTCGTGCGCTCTGTTTAAAAAGATAACCCCGCCACAACAGATCGGTGCCTGGCTGGTATATTGGGACGGAGATCGTGGGTTATCGGAGTTAGAAACACACGGTGTGTTATTCAATCGCGTCTCAATGTTTGCCTATGAATTAGACCCTCAAGGGATGCCTCAACATACACCGGGTTTTATGAAACTGATGCCGAACTTTTTCTTGCTGGCAAAAAAACATGGTTTTTCGCCATGGGTTACCATTGTGAATGATGTGCGGACAATTAACAAGGTATTGATGAAGGATACAGAGGTTTTGCATCAATTAATGGCGGATCCAGAACTTCGCAAAAAGCATGTTAAGGATATCGTGGTGAGAGTCAAAGAGGATGGTTTTGTTGGACTTGACCTTGACTATGAAAGGCTTGAAGTGTTGGATCAGAATAATTTTCATTTTTTTGTTGAAGAATTGGGTGATGAATTAAAACGTAATGGCCTCGGTTTCAATGTGGTAATTGAGCCTCAACGGGGTCCACTGCCATCACCGGGTACCACAACCTTAACCGTAATGGGCTATAATCTTTATGGTACACACAGCGGTCCCGGACCTCGGTCCACTCCAGCTTTCATAGCAACACTTGTTGGTCGTGTCAACGGTGATGCTAAAGCTGCACCAGAATTGGCCTTAGCTGTAGGCGGATTTTCTTGGGCACCTGATGGCAGAGTTAAACAGTTGGACTGGGTCAGTGGACAGCGGTTGGCTGAGAGTGCTGTGAAAAAAGGAAGAGGGCCGTTTACTCGCGTACCTCATGCACGCCTTGGAGATGGTACTGAAGTATGGTTTGAAGATGCAGAGAGCCTTAGGGCAAAATGGGACGCTGCATATAAAGCTGGATTTCGTTCTTTAATGATATGGCGACTTGGAGGAAACGACGACAGTCTATTTCAGTTGCTCTATAATTATAGAAAATTACAGGCAGGAAGGTAAATATGATGTTTAAAAATATATGCCTTATGTTATTTACAATTGTCTTCTTCTCCGTCTCAAGTGTTTATGCTGAAGAAATGAAAGGGGGTATTGTTCTTGCATTTGATGATGGATACTCAAGTTGGATTAATGTAATAGCTCCTGAGTTGTCACGTGTTGGTGGGGTGGCAACTGGTTTTGTGAATAATCAACGCATACACGCTGGTGATTTAAGCTTTGAGGATCTCCGCACTTTGCAGAATAAGTATGGTTGGGAGATCGGTACCCACACCTATCACCACTTCAACTCACCAGAATTCGTTAAGCGTAAAGGCATCTCATCCTGGGTTAAAGATGAACTGGAAGCCTCTATCACTGAGCTCACTTATCAGAGGCTGAAAGTGCAGTCGATGGTCTTCCCTTTTAATTACTTTACCCCGGAATTAGGAGCGGAAGTTATAAAGAAGCTCGAGGCTTTTCGACGTGCAGATGCATTTCCCATAGCCAAAGGGAAAAGGGCGGACGGGTCTTATCCGAGTACACCCATTGACATCGCACATTACGTACCATTAGAGCAGGTATTAAGTTGGATTGATCTTGCTCAGCAGCAAAAACGTTTCATATTCCTCTATGGGCATAAGGTGTTGCCTGATGAAGAGTTCGTTACGGGGACGGTTGCTTCTTGTTCGGGAAGAACGCTTGTTGCTCAAGAGATAATTGGGCCTTTACCAAGGGATAAAGAGTTATGTTTAGTACCGGATACGCGTCGGCGAATTTATGGTTTTCCCATAAAAATAGAGAGTGTTGAAGGCAATGTGATTACTATATTTCAGGGAGATTTATCGCCCCTGACAAAACCAGGTGCAACCTTCCTTATCGGCCAAAGTTATGGCACGCAGATCTCCTACTTCCGTGAACTCATTAATTATGCCGCAAAAAGGCTTCCATTCCTTACTGTCCATGGCGCGATCGAAACAAGCTTAAAAAAGCAGTGAAGACGGAAAATTATCTTGCTTTTAACGTCTTAGTTTAAGTCCAACTTTTTCGAGATTATTGTGTTTGAAATTGCGTTTAAGATTGAGTTCTTTTAATTTAAAATTTTCAAAATTAGAAGCGATACGTTATACCGACGGACCACTGAAAGCTGTCATAATTAGGTGTTTCCTGATAAGTTAACCTGCTATTCAGTGTCAAGCCGGACGATACCTGATAATCAAGTTCGAATCTGCCACCCCAGACAAAGCGCCAATTTGAATTATCGTCTTCAGCCTCCCCCCACTGTCCACTTAACGAATAGTGAAATCGGTAATATTCACCGCGGGTGGTCAAGTATAGTTGATGTTGCTGAAGCCCTTCAGGAACCCAATACTCGAGCGGTTTACGGCTACTATCAGCATATCGGAACGCATATCCTATACCCCAAAAGGGCCACTCGCGCAAACGTCTCACAAAACGGCCATTTACCGTGTAGGTATCAACACTGTCAGTGTGATGGGTAAACGTAAAATTAGCGAACAAATCCCACATATCGCGGATCCGGGAATATGTGTATATGGTATAGTCATTTTCAGAAATCCTTTTGCGAACTGCCTCTACAGTATCTATGTCATCCCGCAATACCTGTAACTCTACGAATCCCCCCAAGGGGGCATTTGGTAGATGCACAGTTACATGTCCACCTGCATGATCAGTGATAGTATTCACATTTTCATACCACAACTTTGCATCCAGCCAATGTTCCTCTGCAAAATACCACTGTAACCCTCCCCCTATGCGAGTGCTTTTTTCATTGCCAAGTCCTTTTCGAGCCCAGCGAATGCGGTCTGTAAACATATCTAACCTAAGCTTATCATTCACATGACCTCTTACATTTCCCTCCCATAATGAATAATCACGATCATCACTGTCACTCCAGCGATCGGTGAATATCTCAACATGGGGAAGCTTACGATTCTCAGCCCGCTCAAGCGCCTTGGTGATTTTTAAAGATGATGGATCAAGTTCATAAGCTTTGCGGAGTTTTCCAAGTGCTGTGGGTAAATCCCCTTCATAATAGGCATTAGTTCCCCAGTTGAGATTAATTTCTACCGGGTCGCATCCCACGGTTTCTGCTTGGCGGAACCACTCATTGGCCCTCTCAGCCTGACCTTGTATATATAATGTCTTAGCCAATTCAGCACGAGCACGGACCAGAGGATTTTTTCTGGTCAAATGATTTGATAAATCATCAGTGTCCCAGCCTGATGGAATGAGACGTCCCGGCAAGCGAAGTGGATCATATCCGGGAGCCACAAAGCCATTTTCATCTGAGCCTATGGCAAATGTGAAGTATTTTTGAACCACGCTGCGCAGGGTCTCTAAATCTTGCGGCTCGGTATCGAGGGATAACTGGCCATAGTCTCCTCCCGGATAGAAAAAAATACGTGTCGAGGCAGGCCTAAGTGAAAGAGCTGCTGCGTTTATTAATTTGTCCAAGCGTTCGGACATCGCAGTATAATCTTCTTTGCCTCTTGCAGTCATTATCCTGTGGGTAAATGGATTGCCCAATGTCCCCGAATTATCTACGGCGATTCGCTTGTTTTCCAGCGGTCCGCTCGATGCGATAATCCAGCGTCCACTTGCCATCAGTTTTGACAGCATCTCCGGACTTGGTGCATTCGGTGTTTGGGTGGTTAGAGTACCGGTTGCACATGCATAAACAGCCCGGCCGCCAATACGTTGAAGCGCTGTATCAAGAATCTGAAATGCAGGCTCTTCTGTATTAACCACAACTATGATTACACATGGTTGTTCTTTGATTTTATCAATCTCTTCCGGGGTGATAAAGGTATATCCTTCTGCAGCCAGGCGCTCCAGATGTGAAATTATCTGTTTTGTTGTGTTCCGTCCAGGATAAGGACAATCGATGACGTTGTTGTAAATAAGAACCGGTATAGCCTTAGTGATACTCAGGCTTGCCTGAGCACGCAATATTTCCAATGCCGGACGGAACTTATTCGCTTCAGCCAGAGAGATGGCATAATTCTCTTGTGCATTGATATCCCATGGTCGCTGATTGAAGAGTTGTCGGGCATAATACAGTGCCTGCTTGGTCTTCTGTTCCCATGAATTGAGATTTCTGAGGTTTGCCAAACTGGGTAGAAATGAGCTGTTGCGTTTCAACAATGCTTCATAATAGCCTTTAGAATCATCTAATAGGTCTTGATCGAGCATAGCTTGGCCAGCGATACGACTTATGAGTACATTGCCAGGATCTAATGTAAGCAAAGATTCAGCGGCTTCCTGTGCGGTAGCTGATTCGCCAGCAGCCTCTGCTGCCTCAGAGCGGGCATGCAACAGACCCTTGGTAGACCGTAATGCCAAGCCTGCTCTTGTCCATTCGAGGGCCCGAGCTGGACGGCCCAGAGAAACTTCTATTTCAGCCAGAAGTTCATAAGCGCGAAAGTGAGGTCGTATGGAGACGAGTTTCTCCAAAATAGAGAGGGCTTCCTCTGCCCGGCATAAAGTAAAAAGAGTTCTGGCAGTTTCAATTGCATAGGTTGGTGATTCAGGATAAGTCAGGTAGAGCTGCTGCCATATCTCAAAGGCTTTTGAGGTTTCACCCAGATTGCTATACATCACAGCTAAATCGTCTGAGACCCCACTGGTCGAGTGTTCGATAAACCACTCTGTCTCATTTCGTGCCTCCTCGAAACGCTGAAGAGATATGAGGTCCTTAAACAGAAAGAGACGCAGATCAGGTTGGTTTGGCTCTGCAGTGAGGCTGCTGCGATAGGATGTAACTGCAGAATCTTTATCTCCGTACTCATCCGACAACCTTCCCTGGATTCCTTCGCGAACTGCTTTGGATGAGGTGCGCGCCAATATATCTTTTAAGAGAGCAATTGCTTCCTGATGACGTCCCAGTTCATCAGCGACTTTACCGGTTTGGACCCAAATCTTTGTACGGTCAGGATCGTGCTTTAAGACTAATTTGTAGAGATGTAGTGCATTCTCATAATCATACATATCCTTGCGTTCAGTTGCTGCTTTTTCAAGGATATCGATGATGCGAGCTGTATATGCGGGAAGAACACCTATAAGGGTTTCAAGTTTAATTGCTAATGGTAAAATATTAGGCTCAAAGCTGCAGTTATAAACTGCTGACAAAATGGTTTCTATTTCAGTTTGATCTGCACTGGTAATGCCTTGCTCTAAGAAAGGAGAAAGATGGTCGATAACTTTAGCGCAGACACCAGTACGGGCTTCAGCATAAGCCAGATAAAGACCACTGATCAAGGGGGTTTCTCCTGCCTCAAAAGCTGCTGAGAGCATTTCTCTGGCAGCTATATAACGGTTTTCTTTGCTTAACGTGAGCCCGAGGGCGAGGAAAGGAGCACCGGGGTTCCAACGCTGGTAGAGTTCAATTGCCTTTGCGCTGTAATTTTCTTCTGCCAGGCGCGCTACTACTTGTTTGATTAAACGCTCCCGATTGGGAACATCGCCAATCACGGCATGCTCCCAGGCATCAAGAGCCTCATCATGCTGGCCGTTAGACCATAAGCTCCATCCCAGATCACGCCAGGCACCGCTGCGGTTTGGTTCGAGGGCGATCAGTTTCTGCAAAGGTGAGATGGCTTCTTTGGCGGTAGCACGTGCTGCCCAGAGAGCATAGACATCAGCAAGCAACTCACGAATATCTGTGTTCTTTGGGTTCAATCTGAACAGGCTCTCGAGATGCAACGCTGCCTCCGCAAAACGTCCTGCCTGACGATCTGCAAAAATATGACCTAAAGATATAATAAGGCTGCCGTTTGATTGGCCCTTTAACTTTTCTTCATAA
Organism: Pseudomonadota bacterium; assembly: GCA_026388815.1. Lineage (GTDB taxonomy): Bacteria > Desulfobacterota > WTBG01 > JAPLJA01 > JAPLJA01 > JAPLJA01. Next base: position 14,193 of record JAPLJA010000163.1, on the reverse strand, counting down.
AGCTGTACGGATCGCTTATCATTGCAAAGCAAAAGGACCATTAACTTAAGTGCACGGCCGCGATTATTTTCCGGTTCTGAGTTGAGAAAGAGGTCAAGAGCCTTAAGAGCAGATTCCAACTGTCCTGCCTCTACATACGCTTCTGCTATCCAGAGTAACCAGCCAAGAAGGCGTGAATCTTTTTGAAATCCACGATTCCAGACCTCCGCAGCTTTTGCCGGCTGTCCTGAGCGCCGATAAGCCCAGCCCAACTCGCGCAGAGTTGGCACCCGATCCGGTTTAAACTCTAAGGCCTTTTGTAATGCAGTAACTGATTTTAAGGCCTCATTATTTGACAACAATTGAACGCCGAGCCGTGTCCAAGCCAGTATCATCAAAGGACGTGAATCCTCGGAAGTTGTATCTACTGCAGTAAGTATATGTTCTGCATCTTCTAAATTACCCTTTATGATTTGAAGAAGCGCGGCAACTGCAATTTTTGTTCCTGGTTGTGGGGATTTACCACTCAAAAAAGCAGCCACTTTCTCAGCCTGGTTAAAATCAGACTGATCAAAGAGCATTTCTAAGAGATCTGCAATCAGCTTATTATTGAGCTTGATATTGGTTGCTCTCAAGCTTTCTAAACGCTGAATCATCTCACTTGTGCGGTTTTGAGCGAGCAGACAATGGAGGATCCAGATCTGCACCTCTGTTTCATCAGTTTTTAAATCGAGGACGGTCTGAAAAGAAGTAAGGGCCTCGGAGTAATTCCCTCGCAGCATTAACACTCTCCCTAATTGTTTCCAAGCGTCATAATAAGCTGGATCAACCGCAACTGCCTTACGTGCATAGTCTAAAGCCGCATCCAGATCATTGGCACCCGTACACTCTCGTGATTTATGTACAAGTTGAACGGTTGAGAGACCTTGATCAGATGAAATTACACCTTTACCAGACTGGCCCACTACGTGGATATCAGAACCTGAGGAGTGTGAAAAAAAGGTGAATGTCAAAAAAGATATAAAAAAAAGAATTGCAATTCGCACAGCGATCATTGATTCCCCTTTTCTTCTGTTCTCTTTACGGATTGTACAGCAGTACTTGCTCTTAATGGGGAAGAAGTTCTTGAATCCAGCAGAATGCTGAGACGGCTAGGGGGTATAGTGTGCAGGAGATAAGAGAAAGCTTTTTTCGCTTCCTTTTCGGGTCCATCGATGAGCAGCATATCGCTCGGTATTAACTTTTGTTTTTGTTCAACAAAGCTTATAGCCTGCTGAGGAAATAGTATTCTTACTACGCCAAAACCGTGTTTATGTAATAATGCAGGTAGTGTAGTTTCTAACCCATAAACAGCGAAATATTTTTGCAGGGGTTTAACAGCAGGGTGGTTAATGGTTGAGATTATCGAAGCTACACATTTTTGGGCTTCCTCAGGGGTGATGTCCTTGTTGACTTCTATAATGGGGATCGTTTGCACGCCAGATGAAGCAGCAGTAAGAAGATCAAAGCGTTTCTGGGCACTTAATCCAGAAGTAAAGTCTTGCGGAATCCAAACGGGGAGGATCGCACTTATTTCCTCTTGAATGGAGGGTGGCAAACTGCGATAGCTGTCAGCAAGAGTATAAATTCTGGGAAGTGGTTTAGCACTAAAGTTGAGTAGCTGTATTTTTGCATCTCGACAACCAATACCGATCCTGCCATAGGTGATTGCAGGTGAAAGAGGTACCGGGCCAGCAATTAATTTATCGCCATGCCAGACCCATGCTCTATTTCTCTTAACTTTCAGTCGCAATTCGTTATCACTGCCCTCTAATAATGTTGCAGGAATCAGTACCAATGTTTGAAAAACTGTTTTTATCCGTTCGTGGAGAGATATCGTACTGTGAGTAATAGTTAAACGTAAGGAAGAATCATTTCCCCCATATCGAACGTAGAGTGATGCGGTAGCCCCTGTGCTGAGACGTATGGTAACACTGATGTCTTGGTCAGACCAGTCATCACTCCCACGCAGCCATAAAACTGAGCCAGGTGACAGAGTTACTGTTTTACCGACTTGATGGACATCACCGCTCTTAAACCAGATGCTTTCATCACTCAATCCATTTATTGGTGATTGAAGGGGCAAGAATTTATGTAATTCTTTTATCAAATGGGGCCCATCCCAGTTACTCGGGACTCGCAATCTACTGAGCCTGTATGGATTCTTATACAGGCTGTTAAAGGGATTATCAGCAGAAATGAACGCGATTCGATAGTGAGAAGCCAGTGCTTTCCGATTAACCACCGCTGAGGCTGGGTCTGTATTGGCACCACCGCCTGGGTCAGCAAAAGGATACAGATAAGCCACTACTGGCCTGCCACTCGCCTTCTCGAGTAACTTGGCCGATTTTGCATAGTCTTCAATAACCCTGTTTTTAAAAGCTGAATCATCTTCAACTTTGTTACCCTGCCACATTCGGTGAGTAAGAAAGTGACCTTGTGAGCCGGAACCATCGATAGGTACCTTTTTAATTGCATCGTTACCCATACTGCAGAGCCTCCAGTGGGCTTGGTGAGAGAGATTTTTTATATCGTGCTCTTTCAGATAGAAACCGCCCCAGGTTTGGGAAAAACTGGTAGGTACACACATACAGGCTATCATTCCGAATTTTCGTAGCAAGGGGGTTGCATAAAGGAAACTGTCTTTTCTGCCTCCCTCAAACATGATGAGTATTGCTTTGTCCGGCAGAGGGGCACGACCATCAAGGAATGCTACAGCATCTTCGGGTGTAATAGTATTAAAGCCTGCTTGTTTGAGGGAGTTCAGATGATCCCCCAGGCGCTTCTGTGTTATGTAATCACCCTCTCCTTTACGGGTAATTCCTACATAAGACAAAACATAGAAACCTTCCCAAGAACGCCACGACTCTGGATAATATTGGAGAGGGGGTAGTGGCTTTACAGCAGTATAAATGATAACAGCGCATATTCCTAAAATGAGAAGCAGTTGTAGACCAAAAAATAATTTTTTCATGATGTGCTTTTCATGCTTTATCCCGCGTCGGATTTGACTCTTCCACCACATTCGGAAGGGGGTTATAGACACGACCGCTCCAAACGGTCGTCCAGAAGGTAAGGATTGCCCACGGTAATTGCCATATAAGGACAAACATGTAAAAAAAGCAGAAGACACTACCGTACATCCATAGGCGGGAACGTTTTGCCAAGAGATAAGTAGTTGACATAAGAGCGCTCATTAAGAAGACACCAAATATATACCTGAGCGGTGAACCATTGTGGAAGAACGGTATGTAAATCATGGCACGGAACACAATAGCCGGTCCGAGTAAGGGAAGAATAAAACCAGCATAGAAGGAGAGTGACATGAGGGGTTGCTTGCGCCACATAAAACTGGCTGCCCGGGCAGTTTCACGAAACCAGGAGCGTTTCCAACGCATCTGTTGGCTAAAGAAATGTTTGTAGTTCTCTGGTACGACCGTTACTATGCGAGCACGGGAGTCGTATATAATTTTGTGATTTCGTTTGAGCAGGTAATTCGTGAGACTTCGGTCGTCACCGAATATCGCAGGTTGGCCCAGAAATGTTTGTTTGATCCAATCATCCAGCACTTCCATCAATGTAGTGCGGCGATAAGCAGCCAGGGACCCGGATAGACATGTGACCGAATCAAAGATGCTCTCTGCAGCTTTGAGAACGCGGAAGCTAATGTAGTAACGAACGGCTTGCATCTTGGTAAGGGAGTTAGTCCATGCATTTGCAACTTCACAGTGACCGCATACCGCAGCCACTTTGGGATCAGCAAATCCGTCAATGATGTTCCGTATTGCACCTGGATCAAGGAAACAATCTGAGTCGACGAATACCAACACTTCGCCGGTGGATATTCTTACGCCGGCTGCTAATGCGTGGCGTTTTCCCCGATTTTCAGTAAAGTCCACCACGATAATCTCTGGATACCGCTCCCTGACATTCTTTATGGTGGCCAGAGTTCCATCCGTACTGCAATCGTTAATGACGATAACCTGGAGTTTATCACGTGGATAGGAAACCTCCATTGTACTTGCCAGAGTTGATTCAATTAACACTTCCTCATTATACGCGGGTATGATTATGGTTATGGTAGGCAAATACTCCTGCTTTTGGGGTGGCCGATAAAAAGATGCAAATAAAAAACGACTGATGAGGTAGGAACCAACTGTTAAGCTGTAGAGAAACACAGGAACGTCAAACCAGAAAAAATAAAAGGTTTCCACCTTGGTGAGCAGAATCATGCTTACCGTGAGAAATATCCCTACAATGGCTGCCCAACGTAAAAGATTCCATGTAGACCTTGCAAGGCGGGCGCTAAGTTTTTCCTTGAAAGCAACAGCAATTTGTCGTTTCTGTGGGTCGTGACGAATGACATCGCTGAGTATGCGATAGTTACCCTGTAAATACTCTTCGGGCATAGTGCCGTCCGGGATCTTGAAGTCCAGACGGATACGAGTTTCGGTCTCCGGTATATCTATATTCTCAAGAAAAAGTCCGCCATCAGATATATCCTTTGCTATAGCGTGATAGACTTGCTCGTTTTCACCCTCTCCCACGTAAATGTTGACCGGGAAATTGCTTATATACCTGGGATCTGCACGGCGGGCTTTGTAATCAGGACGTGACCGCACACGAAGCCTGCGCTCACTCTTTTTGCGGGGATATTTAAATTTATCATCATTCATATTGAATATATAATCGTCAAAAATGTTGATCATGTCAATAATTTTATAGATTTGAGAGATGTTTGCATTCTAAGCCCTGTTTCCTTGCGCTGAAGCTTAAAGTGTCATAATATCATTGTAATCTTAAGGATTGATGAACATAGGATTCCTGTGGAGGTTTAGATAATGAGAATTGCTTCGATTAATCCTGCAAGCGGAAAAGTTATTAAAACATTTGCCCAGCTCACAGATACAGAAGTTGAGAACAAACTTAATGAGGCGCAAAGGGCTTTTGAGCAGTACCGGAACTTTCCTATTGCTCAAAGGGCGAAGTGGCTAAACAAGGTTGCTCAGATTCTGGAGCACAATCGTGATCGGTTCGGTAAAACAATCACTTTGGAGATGGGCAAAACCCTCAAAGCTGCGATCGCGGAAATTGACAAATGCGCTCTGGGCTGTCGCTATTATGCTGAGCGTGCGTCTCAATTCCTGGCAGATGTCCCCGTACCAACTGATGCCGGGAGGAGTTTTATCCGTTTTCAGCCTCTCGGTGCTGTCCTTGCTGTCATGCCTTGGAATTTTCCCTTCTGGCAGGTATTCCGCTTTGCCGCTCCAACGCTCATGGCTGGAAATGTTGTTCTCCTCAAGCATGCCACAAATGTTCCGCAGAGTGCTCTCACCATTGAAGAGATTTTCCGGGAGGCAGGATTCCCTGAAGGAGTCTTCCAGACACTGCTCATAACGGCTGAAAAGGTTAAAGATGTTCTTGAAGATGAGCGTGTAAAGGCAGCCACCCTCACCGGCAGCGAGTCAGCCGGTGCAAGTCTGGCTTCGATTGCCGGGAAGAACATCAAAAAGACCGTCCTCGAACTGGGCGGGAGCGACCCGTTTATTGTTCTTGAAAGTGCAGATCTGGAGTCAGCAGTTTCGACGGCTGTGACAGCACGGATGAGCAATAACGGTCAATCCTGCATTGCAGCGAAACGGTTGATTGTAGTGGAGGCCATTGCTGATGAATTTGAGCAATGCTTAGTGAGGAAATTTGAGGCTTTGAAAGTAGGTGATCCGATGCATCCGGAAACGGATCTTGGCCCACTTGCAACTTCAGACATTCTTCAGACCTTAGATCATCAGGTACAGACGTGCATTCAGAAAGGAGCAAAGGTGTTAACCGGCGGACAACCATTGTCTGATTGTCCAGGGAACTTCTACCTGCCAACCATCTTAACGGACATTCCCCCGGGTACACCTGCAGACAACGAAGAATTCTTTGGACCGGTTGCTCTTTTCTACCGGGTTAAAGGTATTGATGAGGCGATCAGCCTTGCCAACAGGACACCCTTCGGTCTGGGCGCAAGTGCCTGGACAAAAGATGATGGAGAAAGAGAGCGGCTCGTTCAGGAACTGGAAGCCGGTGCTGTCTTTATCAACGGCATGGTCAGGTCAGACCCGCGCCTGCCCTTTGGCGGCATCAAACGTTCAGGCTACGGCAGGGAACTTGGTGTTCAGGGTATCCATGAGTTCGTGAACATCAAGACGGTGTGGGTGAAATAGCAAAAAAGCACCATGCTTGCAAACACTTTAGGTTTAAGATATATCAATTAAACAAAGTCAGTTTATTTAGGACAGTGAAGAAGGGCATGTTAGAAGAACTCAAGAAGTATTTTAGCGAAAGAAAAGATATTGCATTTGCTTTTTTGTATGGTTCACAGGCAAATGGAAATGCTACAAAATTATCTGACGTAGATATTGCTGTATACTTTAATCCCCGGCAAAAGCATCCCGTGGAATATGAGTCAAAAGTTTTTTATGATAATGAAGATAAGATATGGGGAGACCTCGAACGGATTTTAAAAAAGGAGGTAGAACTCCTCGTGTTAAACCGGGTTTCTGCCAGCGTGGCTGCAAGCGCCATTCGCGGTATACCACTTATTATCAATGATTGGGGGCTTTATCTTGATTTTATGGAGGTTATAACGGATGAGGCTGAAGAGTTTATGGAATTAGTTATCAATGATTATAAAGAGAGGATAGGATTTGAAACGAGAGGCTAAAGTAAGGCTTATTAAACATATAACCTTTCTTGAAAACGAGCTTCTGGATTATGAACAGTTCAGGTCATTGTCATGGGAAGAATACGATCAAGAAAGGGACAAGAGAAGGAATGTTGAGAGATGGATTGAAAATATTGTGAATTCGTCAATAGATATTGCGAAGATAATCATGTCAGCGGAGAACTTATCGCTTCCCGAGACCTACAAGGAAGTTGTTTCTTCACTCTCTCGAGTTAAGGGTTTTGACCGTGAGACCATAGAAAGAATTTCTGAATGGGTCAGGCTACGCAATATCATTTCTCACGAGTATTTGGATATCCGGTGGAATTCGATAAAAAGATTTATCCAGGAAATGGAACCAGTATACAAGAACTTTCTGGCAAAGGTTAAGGACTATATTAAAGAGAAGCTTTAATGTGAACATCAAGTCGTAGTTCCCACGTAGTCTCACTAAGCTGTGGAAAATGCAGCGGAGGTGCATTACCTGGAGATTACAAAAGCCGTCTTTGTATTACAAGCAAAGGCGGTTATTTTGTTTTAGGGAGGAATGAAAATGAAAAATATTAAGTTATCTCTACCCATTTTCTTAATAAACATTTTGCTTACAACTGGGATGGTGTATGCATCAACCCTGACGCCAGTTGGGACTTGTAATGGTCAAAATAAGATAGACATTACGTTAAACGTAGATGACGTTACAGGAATTGTCAATTATGACATCACGGTTATCGGTACAGGCCTGACAACAGCTACTGCTGATGTCTCAAAGACAGGTTCTATAGCAGTAAACTGGACTGTCTTCGATGTCTCAGCGGTGACAGGTGGAATCAGAATTATTGCTGACAGTGGAACAGGAAGTGGATCAACTGGGGCTGGTAACCTGGGGACTATAACCTTTACTGCAACTGATGGTACGATAGATACCGAAACCGTATCAGTCGTTGTTAATAATGTAACTACAGGCGTAATACTTACACCAGCTGATTATGTACCTGTAAGTTGCACCACGTGTTATAGCTGCTCAATGTGGAATGATGTCATTACAAAATACAATGCCTATGAGGCTGGCGTAGCTACGTGGACGGATGTTATATACTGCTATGTTCAGTATGCATCACCTAATACCTTAGTGAATGGATGCTAACAATAAGGGGACTAACTGTATTGTCTTGAGATGATCAGCAGAGGGGGCAGGTGTGTTATGCAAAAACCCTATAACAATAGTTAGACTACAAGAGATAGAAAAATGGTAGTAACTGCTTGGAACAATGGAAGACATAACGAATCTGGTTCCGGTTATGGCATCAAGATTAGTGTAGCAGATAGAGATCAACATTTTCAAAAGAACTGGAAAACGATATTGCTCAGGATAGACGATCAAAAAAAGGAAATAAAGATAAACACGAATAAGAAATCATTTTGGGGGAACACCTGCAGAGAATTGATTCATAAACAAATTGGTTTATGGTTCCGTCAGACCAAAATGGCACCTTGGCCAAAAGGCACCCCACCTTCGCTTAAACTTATACATGTGAGCAACAACCATTTCATGCTCAAGACGATTGTCCAACAAGGCACTGCACAAGGAGGCTGCCGAAAAGGGTAGAAGCAGGATGTCTGATTCTAGTTAATGCCGCACTGCTGAACGCTGTGCCGAGTATTATGCGTAAAAAAAGAAACAATAATGCCACTCAACCAAGACCAAATTGCACAACTTGACGCAGCGATAACCGGATACGCCTTTCCAGCAGTATATTTTGACTTCAACAATGGCCTGCAGATCACAGCACAAAATATGGTAGACGTTGAAGCTGTGCTTAATAGTCAGTTGAGGTCACAAGAAGTAGTCAGTACAAAACATGGACTGGCAAATGTTCTATACTGGGGGTATGCACAAATCGGTTATAGAAAAAATAGAGTTAAAGATTTTATGAATAATGTTTCGCACCAACAAATATTAGATTTTCAAGCACTGATAAACGGCAACAACGTACCTACGATGATGGAGGTTAAGAGTATTTGTATGCCTCAGTATTCGGGTATATCATTTCTTTCAAAAATACTCATGTTTCTGAATCCGAGTGCTTATTGTGTACTGGACAAGCGACTAACAAAATTAAGGACCCCAGGCTCTCCTAAAATTCTTAATGAACTGATTTATCGGCAAACTGAAACACGAATCAGAATTACCTATCATAATGAAGCTGTCTATAACGGCTGGCGTAATGAGTGTTCTGCGATTAGCCAGTTATATTTTCAAGACAATTATCGAGCAGTTGATGTAGAGCGAGGCTTCTTCAACCTCATCCAACAGAATCATTTAATAGAAGCACAAGCAATTTATAATGACGCATAACACATCAATCAAAGCGACGGAGAAATGAAAAGGGTCAATTCTTTATCCTTAGGGGAATTCAGGGAATTCACAGGGAATTCAGGGGACATAACACATAATCACCATCAGTGAACACAGGTTATAAAGCGAAAGGGGTCAATTCTTAATCTTTGGTTAGGATTAGATTCTGGTAAACAAGTTGTTGTGGGGCAGTGAATATTGACAAGAGTCAACGGTATGATGTATTGTAATACCAGGAGGTGAGAGGTGAGCACAGCAAAAGTGGCAATATCTATAGATCGAAAACTTCTTGAACAGATTGACCTTCTGGTACAGGAAAAAAAATATTCCAACAGAAGCCAGGCGATACAGGAAGCCCTGAAAGAAAAAATGCGAAGATGGCAGCAAAAACGGTTAGCGTCGGAATGTGCAAAGCTATCAGCAAAGGAAGAACGTGCATTATCAGAAGAAGGTCTCACCGCGGGAGATGATGTATGTCCCGAATATTGAGGGGTAGCGTATACTGGGCCGACCTGAATCCAGTTCGAGGTCGGGAGCAAGCTGGTTTACGCCCCGTATTGGTCATCAGCCACGATATATTTAATGAACGTTCCGGTACAGTAATAGCAATGGCAATTACCAGTCAACCACAGAAGGCAGGTTATCCCCTGTCATACCCCATGAAAACCATCCGTTTGCCAAAACCATCCTGGGTGAAAATTAGCCAGATACGAACCCTTTCCACTGAGAGGTTGGGGAAAAAGATCGGTTTGGTTTCACCTGAAGAATTAACAGATATTGTGGATGGTCTCTTCGAATTAGTGCGTTAGTTATTGATTAATTCATTCACTGTCTAACAGAATATTTTATGGAACAGGCTCTTTTTATCTCCAAGGTTGATAACCTGAAATATTTTGAAGATACTGACGAATTCACCCGCCTCTATTTCGGGATGGAGTTCTGTGAAAGGCTTATACCTGATGAAGATAATCTGAAAAAGGTTATCAGCTTTGTCAATGAGAAGAAGATAGGCCTCACGCTGGTTACCCCCTATGTGACGGAAGACGGTCTGGAGAGAGTCGAAAGACTTTTGAAGACACTGGTTGAATTAAAACCTGACAGTGAGGTAGTTTTTAACGATTGGGGAGTGTTCCAGGTGATGGAGGAAAGGTATCAAAGCCTGATTCCTGTGCTCGGTAGAATGTTGAATAAGATGAAGCGGGGACCGAGGCTGATGAACGTGATTGATAAGATTCCTCAAGAGAGCGTGAGGTACTACCGGACCCCCGGCATAAGCGTCCCGGGGGTTAGGGAATTTCTCTTGAAGAAGAGGATCGGAAGGGTAGAATTTGATAATCTTCTCCAGGGAGTTGACCTGGAACGGTGCGGGGATGAAATCAAGAAAACGCTCTACCTGCCGTTTGCTTACATCACCACCACCCGTCTCTGTCTGACTGCATTATGCGACAGACCGGATAAGGTGAAAGAAGTGGGAATTACACCCTGCGGCCATGAATGCCAGAGATACACCTTTTACCTCAAGAATCCCATAATGATTACCAACCTTATCCGAAAGGGCAATACCATCTTTTTCTCCAACGAAGACATCCCGGATAATCTCAAGATGTTTGACCGGGTAGTAATTGAGCCTGAGATACCGATCTGACAGGGAAAACCATGAAAATCTTATCACCCTTGGATAGCAAGGAAGAAGTAGGAGAATTAATACAGGCCGGTGCTGATGAGTTTTTCTGCGGGCTGCTGGAGGAGACCTGGCATACAAAGTATCCTGTCATCTCCATCAACCGGCGGCCAGCCGGGAAAGGTCATTTCCGGAGCTTTGCCGACCTGAAAGAAGCGGTCATGATGGCACAAGATCACCATGTACCTGTTTATTTCACGGTGAATGAACACTACTATATTGATGAGCAGTATGACCTGGTTATTGATTATGTAAAAAAGGCTGTGGATGCAGGTGTTGCAGGAATTATCCTCGCCGATTACGGGTTCCTTGCCATCCTGAAAAAGATGAACCTGCCGGTCAAACTCCAGATCGGTACCGGAGGAACGGTCTTCAATTCCCAGGCGGCAAAGTTTCACCAGAAGACAGGGGCTTCAGGTATAACTCTTCCACGACACCTTACCATCGATGAAATCAGGAAGATCGTACAGAACTGTCCCGGAATTGAGTTCAGCGTGTTCATTATCAATTCCCGGTGTGTCAACGTGGACGGATTCTGTACTTTTGAGCACGGCCTCTCGGATCAATCGTGTTTCCCCCTTTACCGGAATGCCTGCATGCTGCCGTACCATGTCTCTCTCTATCCCCAGGCAAATCCTGAAGAGAGGGACATGGGGGAGATAGTCAGGGAACACCGTTTTCTGGAACGGCAGCATATATGGGAGACAGTGCACGTAGATGACCACCCCTGCGGCGCATGTGCTCTGTATGAATTCAGGGAGATCGGGATTCACGGAATAAAGATTGTAGGGCGAGGGAATCCTCTTGAGCGGAAGGTGAAGGATGTGAGATTTTTACGGGCAGTTCTCGACCTGCTGGAAAAGGATTCTCCTTCCCAATTTGAGTTCATGAGGTCGGTAAAAGAGCTGTATCAGAAAACCTATTCCCGTACCTGCCGGATACACATGTGTTACTATCCTGAAGTAATGAAAACACCCGCATAAAATTTCTTGCCGCCGGTCAAAATTCATGCTAAATTTAATTTGATTATCTAACAATTATAGGATAACTATTTAGGTAACTAAATAATATACTGTCAGGGGTTTTGATTGAGAGAGGGAAGGGTAAACCATCACGCTGGACTGTGCGGAAGGAGAATCGGGATATACACAGGCAGTGGAACCTCCCATTCCTGGCTGTGGTTTGTTGAGATCCTGGAGAAGATGGGGTTTGACAGCCTCATTTTCCTGGACGAAGGCGATATCAAAAAAAATGACAGTTTAAAGAATATTGATGCCCTCCTCCTCTCAGGAGGGGATACCTTCTCCATTGCAGAGGGGATGGGGGAGGAAGGCACAAAGAACGTAGTACAGTTTATTTCAGAAGGTGGTGTTTATTTTGGCTCCTGTGCCGGCGCCTACCTGCCTATGAGGTCGTCAAAGTATCCTTTGAACCTTTTGAATCTTGCCGCAGTGAAGATCAGCAACCTAACAGGAATACTTCCACAGCCGCTGACACATTCAGAAAAGTTCTGTACTCCCTATGGGTGCCGCTATGTGTTTCATCCGGTGCGGGATGAAGTGAAGATCAGGTTCAGCAATGGTTACTCGTCAGGAGAACGGTCAGAGATCACAGCACCGCTCTATGGCGGGCCCTGCATGGAACCATCAGAGGATATGACACCAATAGCATTTTATAACGGGTTCACAGACAAGACACTTTTCCTGGTTGATGAAAGCCTGGCCAGAGAGACAGTACTTGGCAGAGTGGCAGTGTGCAGCAAAGCAGTGGGAAGAGGCACAGTATATCTTTCCGGCCCTCACCTTGAACATCCCTTCTATCCTGAGGCCAACGAGTTGCTCTTGGAGATGCTCTGTGAGGGCTTCAAGGAGGTAGAGGCTTATTCAGGTGCTGATCAAGAGATTGAATCAGGGGTTAGGGTATCCCGTGAGCTTTTGAAAGAACTGAGAAGAGAGCTGAGCAATTCACGGATTATCGCCCTCGCTCTGGAACGGGAGTCCATGTCATGGCTCATCGGGAACAAGGTCTATGAGCCGGAGAAGTTCCGGGTATTCATTGAAGCGCTCTGGAGCCGCCTCGGTCTTTTTGAAAAGTTTTCAGACAAGGGTGTACCAGGCGAAGACGTTCAGGGTCTTACAGCCCGCGCATGTAAGGTGAGAGAGAAATTAAATGTGCTCAAGACTGAGATACACCATTCATCAGATACGACAGAACTGGTGGAGGATATTTTGTCCGGGTTACGAACCCTGACATCTACCTTTATGAATGTGTACTTCGGTGTGAAGAGAAAAGAAAACAGGCAGGAGGGAAAAAGCAATGTACATGTACTATGAAGCACAGTGGAGCCTTTACGTATTGACTGTCATTACGATGGTTATATTCTTTGTTGGAGTCTATGCAAACATCTACCTCATGATAAAGGGAAAGGCAAAGAGCCTCATGTTTAAATCGAATCCTGGTGCCATGCTGAAGGCGCTCATAGTTAACGTGATTTTCCAGAGGAAACTCTTAAAACAAAGTTCTCTCCGCTGGTTCATGCACATATCGATCTTCTGGGGATTCATGGGGCTGCTCGCCCACACCACCTTTCTTGCCTACTACGCCCATTTTGTATCGCCTGAATCAGCTTCAGCCCAGTTCTTTTTTACCCCCCATTCAGCAGGCAGACTCTTCCTCGATTTCTGGGGTGACTTCTGGGGGATGCTCATCCTGGTGGGGTGCTCTATCGCCATTTACCGGAGATACGTCTCCAAGACCCAGCAGCTGGATACCATCCTTGCAGATACCTTAGCTGTCTGGCTCCTCTTCTCCATAGCAGCTACCGGATTCTTCTGTGAGGCAGTGCGGCTTGTCCATCTCCCCTTTTCGCCGGATAATTATTATTCCTTCCTCGGATACGGTCTGAGCAAGATCCTGAAGGTAGTAATACCGCCGAATCCTCTCAAGGCGCTCAAGTATACTGAGCAGGTGCGCACTCATCTCATCCTTGGAATCTTTTTAATTCTCTATATACCGTTCAGCAAGATGTGGCATATCTTTGTGAGCCCCATTGAAGTGCTTTTGGATGAATCAGAAGAACATGCGAGGAAAGTAGCATATGAGCAATAACGCGAGCGATAAAGAAAAAACAGAGGTACCTATGGTGAAAATTGACAACCTCAGCCCGCGGCAGATCATGGAACTGGATGTCTGCACCCGCTGCGGAGAATGCAGCGTGTGGTGCCCGGTCTATGATCAGGATAAGAGAGAGACCGTTAATCCACGAGGCAGGGCGCGGTGGTTCAAGAAGATCATTAAGTCACAGTATGGTCTTTTCAGGCCGGGAACTGTCTGGGGGAAGATGCTGCGCAGAAAACCGGTGACAGAGGAAGAAATAAAGGCTTTCACGAATGATCTCTATGAATGCAGTACCTGCAGGCAGTGTTATGT
>JAPLJA010000257.1 GCA_026388815.1 Pseudomonadota bacterium | reverse complement strand
CAGAAATGACACCGGTTCCAGTAGCACCCTTTGCCGAGGGCATACGGCAGAACGCGCTCCGGAATAAAATAGTCATCGAGGGAAAGCCCGTCAAAGTCCGGGCAGGGAAGCAGATCCAGATTCTCAACCCGAAAAGGACGGTTCACTTTTACGGTGTCCCCGTCCATCCAGATAAGATTCGGCACCTGCGCGAAATCAGCCTTTGAGGCGAGCGTCAGCAGAGCATGTTCCCCTTCATAGACCACCAGCCCGTCACAGAAATTGAAGAATCTTTTTCTCTTCTCAATCTCCTCAATGAACTTCACATACACCGTTCCGCCGATGAAGGTGGCGAATCCCCGCTTCTTCAGCTTATAGGCAAGGGTAAGACCGGGGATGATCTGCTGGTAGTTGAGAATTGAGATACCGACGATATCCGGCTTCTCTTTCTCGATCGCCCGGATGAACAAGCTCTCATAAATCTCGCCGAACAGGGTCTCACAATCACTCGTAACTGCTTCTTCCAGGTCAGTTAGGACATCCGAACGGAAACGGGTCTGAAAAACCTGCCCGTCCATCTTGTATGCAAGTTCTGGAGAACAGCTCGAAGCGATGAGGTCAAGGGATTCGTCAATGACCCTCCGGGCAAAGCGGTACCTGTCGAGATGGTAGAATTCATCACCCTGGAGGATTTCTACGGCATTCCTGACTGAATCTATCAGGTCAGGTGCCTGCTGAAGATGGGTTGATAGACGGTGGCGGTAGGAAGAATCTTTCCAGCTCAGTCTGCCTTTTCGATCCAGCTCATCGATCTTTTCTCTTGCCCGCTGGACAGACAGGTTTAAGGTTTGAGGTGAAAGGAGATAGTTTACAATTTCTAAATCAAAGTCTTTGAGAATGACCTCATGACCAGACTTTCGCAGGAAAGCTGCAAGCGAAGGCAGAGAAAGGTGGGGCCCCCGCGGGTCAGAAGGGGGAGGAAGAACGAGGCAAATCCTCATGAGAAGATGAGGAGGGAATCCGCTCTAAAGAAGGGTTCCCTCCTCAATCCTTTTTCCTTAATCTACCCTTTCAGAATCTTCAAAAGCCCTCGATACCCCTCTGACATGCTCTTCTTAGCTTCACTGGCATTCAGGATCTTTGACTCATTATGGAGAATTCCCACGAGACGTTCATAGCCAGCAAGCATCGCACGCCGCTCCTGTGCTTCATTGATGACGTGCTTATCCCGCAGGATCTTCATCAGGAAGGGAAAATCTCCCGGATTCTCCATCAATTCTTTATATTGAGTAGCATTGATAACAGCCATCTTCACACTCCTTTACTCAATTTTGACTTAGCCTCTCCCTCCCGGTGCGGGAGGAAAATTGTTCTCCACCCTTTGACACTCAGGCCATCCTTATCGTGGATAGAGGTGTCATGCGCCTCCGCTGATCAATCCCAGTTCCAGGAGGTCCCCTTCTTTAACCGGGGTATTCAGGCCCAGAGGGTGATCCTCTTTGAAGTGTACATTCTTTCCGTTCAGATAGACATTGGGAGTATAGAAGACCTTGCCTTGGAATTCAGTCCGCACAATGGCATACTCGCGGAATTTGCTGCCATAGCGGTTGCACAGATCCTCTACAATCTGTCCAACGGTCATACCTTCTTTCACATCGATCACCTCATGGAACTTCTTGGTCGCCTGGGTGATTACACTGTAATATCTGACTGGGAGTTTCATTACCACAACACCCTTTTATGAGGGGTGGCGCTGCCACCCCTCTTTTTTATTACATTACTTCCCTGCCTTTTTGCCCATCGCCTTATACTTCTCTCGATACGGCTTGAGGTCCTTGGCCACGTTTTCCAGACCAAGTTGCTTGAGCTTCCGTTCGCTGGGAAACCCTGTCTCCGGGTCATAATCCCGGTAGACGTAGTACGTGGGCAGCATCCTGTCGAGAGGAAGTGTTGCTCCTTCATTGGTCTGGTAAGGAACCGTCTTGGGCATCGGTTCTTTGGTGAACCGGTCAGGAACGATATCCTCCCTCTTCCCGCTCAGGTGTTTTGCCCAGTAAGCCCTCTCTATGTTGATGAGCCTCTCGCCAATCTCCTGGAACTCTTCCACCGTAAAGTCCAGACCGGTGCAGGCATTCAGGTACTCTACCTGATCCTCGGTCAGGACCGCATAGGACCAGTGGGTGGTAAAACAGCATACCTCAAGACAGTCAGTTGAACCTTTCTGATTTTCTTCATAGTAAACCATGTAGGGTTTACCTACTGTGGTGGTAGGTTTGGCAGGATCTTCACACCCGATGATCTTTGTGTTCAAGCCAGGATAAAGGAAGCCGGAGAGCTCAAGACAGCAAAGTGACCGCAGGTGGTCTTCACCGCCGCGGGTCCCCATGGAGAAGCTCAACCCATAGCCAAATCCCAGCCCTCTCGGATCGTCACCGGGGAGCGTCATGCCTCTCGTGGTAAGCGTATAATACTCTGCTTCTTTGGGCAATCCGAGTTTCTTGATTGCCTTACAGGCGCCTTCTGCCAGGATAGCACCAAAACCTTCACGATAGGCAATCTGATGAATGAGTTTCTCCACCACTTCTTCGTTGCCCCATTCCAATTCCAGACCACCGGTATCTTTCTTGGTAAGGATTCCTCTCTGATAGCATTCCATTGCCCAGGAAATCACACCGCCGGTCTCAATCCCATCCAGACCGAAGTCGTTGGTGAGACGGGCATTGTGCCATACGTCGTTGACATCATCCCCAAACCCGATTCCTACCCTTGGCCCTGTTGGCACGGCGTGCTCGTATTCCGGACCACCGAAATATTCACCAGCCCATTTTCCTTCTTTAATCACGGTAAATTGACCGCAGCAGATCGGGCAGGCAAAACATCCTTCCTTACCCTTGCTTACTGTGGCCCTATGACTCTCACCGCTGAAATTATTGGCATTTGGGTGCGCACCGAACTGCATGTTATTCACCGGAAGCCAACCATCTCGGTTAGCCACATTGATCAGACAGAGGCTCCCATAATTCCAGAGTCCCGCTCTCATCGGGTCAGTCTTGAACTTTTCTCTCAAGCGATTGCACACCTCATAGAACTCCTTGGGCTTAGCGATCTTTACTCCACCGGTGCCCCTTACTGCAATGCCCTTAAGGTTCTTAGAACCAATCACGCCGCCGGTTCCCGTTCTCCCTGCAGCCCGATATACATCATTTAAGGTGCAGGCAAAGCGGACCATATTTTCACCACCAGGCCCGATCAGGACGATGTGGATATCCTCATCACCCAGTTCTTCCTTAATCATGGTATCTGCCTCTCTGGGATACTTGCCCCAGATGCGAGAGGCATCCCGGATCTCGACCTTATCATCGTCAACCCAGATATAGACCGGTTTCTTTGCCCTTCCCTGAACCACGATCTGGTCATAGCCTGCGTACTTGAGCTCAGCACCCCAGTGACCACCCATATTAGAATCACCCAGACCATCGGTTAAGGGGGATTTGCAGGATACCGTTACCCTGCCGGTAGAAGGAGCAGCCGTTCCGGAGATCGGACCCACACCAAAACAGACCCGGTTTTCTGGATCAAAGGCATCAACTTCAGGTGGTACCTCACGGTAGATCACCTCGGAGTTGAATCCCCGACCTCCCAGCCATTTCCTTCGATACTCATAGTCCAAGGGTTCTTTGATGATAGCGCCCTTGGTCAGATCAACTCTTAATCTTTGACCAGCCCATCCATACATAGCTTATACCTCCTTTGCAGCTTCCACTAACATCTTGCCCTGTGTAATTTGCAGGTCGCGCCGTTTCTTCTTCAGGGAGATGTCAGGATAACCATAGGTGATGGCATCTGATGGACACCAGCGGGCACACACTGGATCGCCATCACAGAGATCGCATTTGAATGCCTTTCCCGTCCGGGGATTGAAATTGGCTGCCCCAAATGGACAATAAGTAACACACTCCTTACAGCCGGTGCACACGTTAGAATCGATGACCGCGATTCCTTTTTCCCTGTCAATCTTGTTGGCCCCAAAATGGCACACTGCAGCACAGATGGGGTCTTCGCACTGATTGCAGCCGGAAATGTAGTTATCCCCGGACTCCTCTTTCTTCACGATGTGGATACGAGAGAGGATCTTGCTGCATTCTCCTTCATGCTGCAGGGAACACCCGGCCATGCAGCTCCTGCAACCCGTGCACTTTGATGAATCATAGATTAAAACCTTCTTTCTCGAAACCATGTACTGACCTCCTTTTCTCTCAATGCATATACCAACCCAGCAATAACGTTACTTCTTCCTGTCTTCTTGCTTCACATCCCCCCTCTCAGGATACCTTAGCTATAAGGTTAAATTTTTGTATCATTTAAACTTCTCAGTGAGAACGTTCTGTTCCACATACTTGACAGCCGGGATTCCCTCGCAGAATGCAGGATCTGGTTGAGGCCGAGAGAAGATCATACTGGACAAAATTGTAATCACAGGGAGGTTCAATACCGGTCAAGTAGAAGATGATCTGGGAAGCCATGAACAAACCACACATTGCTGCCGCTGCTCCAAAGACTGCCACTTCCGGGGTCTCAATGCTCTGTTCATTCACATGACAGTTGAGACAGGCTCCTTGTTTCACCTTGCCAGGATGGTAGAGGAGCAGGGAACCACTGAAGCTGTGAATGAAGGCATGAGAACCGGCAATCCTGTTTGCCACGAGGAAACGGTTCACCATAAGCCTTGATTTGTTTTTATCAAAGCTGTCAACCACGTAATCGCACCCCTGAAGAAGCCCGGGAAGGGTATTCTCATCCACCCAGGCATCGTGGATATCGACGGTTATCGCAGGGTTGAGTTCTAAAAGCTTCTTCTGCAGGAGGGGAGCCTTTTTCTGACCGAGGTCTTTATCGCAGTATCCAATCTGCCGGTTGAGATTGGTTATTTCGACCACATCACCATCCGCTATCGTCAAGTGCCCCACGCCAGCCACCGTTAAATAGATGGAAGTCGGGCACCCAACGCCGCCTCCACCCAGAACCACCACCCGACTGTTCTTGAGCCTCTCCTGAATGGACTCATCGAAGTTGATTATATTGAGCTGCCTCCGGTAACGAAGCCGATCTTCCGGAGTTAGTTTAACTCCCATGTTATTCTCTATTATATAATCAGTCTACTTTAGACAGAAACTAAAGTCAATTCTTGCGCATCAGGCCAACGAATACTAAATTCATTAAATGTCATTACATTGTCATTGCGAGCGACCAACGGGAGCGTGGCAATCTCACTTCATAAACAAGAGATTGCTTCGTCGTTTCCCTCCTCGCAATGACATTTCATCCCCCTAGCCCGACCTGAGTCACGATGGGCAGGAGCTGTGCATAGGGCTGTTTTTTCGCCTCATCCCAGGGTATCTTCTGCTCTATCATGCTCCTGATAACCCCGGCGCCATCCACATTTCCTATCGCCATGAAACCAACCGGGATATTATCTTTCAACAGGAGCTTCTGATACACAGCCGGGGTTTCATACTTTAAGCACTGTATACTATCCCTGGCCTGAACATCGCCGATGGCAGTAATCCAGAGGTGAAAAAAGTCAACGCTGTTCATGGGGAGATTGCCGGCAAAAATCTTTTCCATGCCCAGCATGTTATGGGCAGCAACTCTTCCCTGGGCAGCTGCAACAGGCCAGATGGCATTATAGATCCAGCCCTTGGATACAATATGCTGGGACTGAGCCACATCCCCGGCAGCATACACATCCTGGACAGCGGTCTTCTGCCTCTCATCAACCTGGATGGGGCCCTTGTCGTAGATAGCCGTACCCTGCACCAGATCAGTATTCGCCCTCACTCCGACTGAGGCAACGATAAAGTCAACCTCTGCTTCTGCCCCGTCGCTCATTGCCGCCCGGTACCTGGTGCCCACTTTGGTTACTCCCACGACAGAACTGTTGAGTGTTATCTCTATGCTCCCCTTGCTTGCGCTCGTTAACCGGTTCATGATCCGGCTGCTTGCTTCCAGGTCTGTCATCCGTCCCAGCACCGTAGGGAGGAGTTCGACCACCTGCGTTTTTACCCCGAGCTTGCTCAGTCCGTACGCAGTCTTTAATCCGACAAAGCCTGCACCGATGATGAGCGCCTTTTTTCCTTTTTTCGCCCAGGACTTGAGCTTCTTTGCGTCTCCATAGGT
>JAPLJA010000131.1 GCA_026388815.1 Pseudomonadota bacterium | reverse complement strand
GTTTCGCTGGAAGGACGCTCTGGTTGTCGAGGAGGAGGAATATCCGCTCCAGTGAAGCCATAGCAGACTGAAGGATGTTGTATTTTTCAGACAAATCCCGTATCGGCTGAAAAAACATCCGGAGGTAGATAAGGAAGGCGACCAGCGCGCCGAGGCTCAATCTCCCGGAAATCACGCTGCCCCCTCCATACCAGATAACAAGGGCTACTGCCACCGTGCCTATGACCTCGATCATGGGAACAAACAGGGCAAAGACTACAATCTGCTGCATGCTGGCCAGATAATTTTCATGATTGATCCTGCTGAACCTGCGATAATTTTCTTCTTCCCTCCGGAAGAGCTGGACTATTTTCATGCCCGAGATGTTTTCCTGAAGGCTGGCATTAATGCTTGCTACCTTTACCCTTACCTGCCGGAAGGCATCCCGTGCCTGGTAGCTGAAGAATACCGTGAGGATAATGATCAGGGGAAGGAGAGAAACACAGATGAGGGTAAGTGACCAGTTGATCCTGAAAAGCACGATGAGGATCCCCAGGAGGAGAAAGACATCCCGGAACAGGTTAATCATGATGGACGTAAACATCTCATGGATATTCTCAACGTCATTGGTGGCACGGGTGACCAGCCTCCCCACGGGATTGTTGTCGAAGAAAGAGAGGGAGAGATTCTGGAGGTGAGAAAAGATCTTCATCCTCAAGTCATGCATGATCCGCTGTCCGATGAGCTCCACCGTATAGATCTGCCCGAAGTTAAAGCCGAAGGTCGTGATCAGGATGGCGAGGAAAGCGAGAAATATCACGAGAACGCCTCGCAGGTCTCCCCGCCGGAGGGAGATGAGATCCTGTCTTTTCAGTTTCGTCATATCTTCGTAGGGGATGAAAACGTATGCCGCACCTGTTGCAAACAAACCCGGATACCTGACCATGATGTGAGAGGTGGCATCTGTCTTCTCGGTGAAATAAAACCTGGCCTTCGACAGGACACCCATGGTTTCAATGCATTTTAGATCCTTCTGGTGAATCCGGTTCATTGCATCGCTCCGGACAAAAAAGACTCCTTCCTTTGCTTCCGGTATGAGGAGGGGAGCATAGATGCGCTTGAATTCTTCTGCGTACGGGTCAGTCTGTGTAAACTCTATCCTGCGCGCTGAGGGGAAGATGTAGTTGTCAATGCCGATCTTGGTCAGGTAGGGGAGGGTAAGTTCAAGACCGGTTACGATGATGATGAGGAAAATAATAAGAATCATGAGGAGGCGGTAGGAACGGAAGAAGGCCATAAACCGCCTTATCAGCTTGAGATCGTATGGCCTTCCCAGTGCTTCTTCCTGAAACGAGTCAGAATGACCGGGCATTTCCTGCCTCTCTATCAGCCTCTTCTAATTCTGTCTCCAGCCTCTGCTTGAACCAGATGTCGGCATAGATACCATGGTTCGCAACGAGTTCTTCATGGCTGCCCTGCTCTCTGATTTCACCTTCGTCTAAGACGTAGATCCGGTCTGCGTCCCTGACAGATGAGAGCCGGTGAGACACCATGAGGCACGTCCTCCCTGACATGGTCTTCTTGAGCTCTTTAAGAATCCGCTCTTCTGTCTGCGTGTCCACGGAGGAGAGAACGTCGTCCAGGATGAGGATGGGGGTGTTCGGGAGCAGGGTGCGGGCAATGGCCAGCCGTTGTTTTTGCCCCCCTGACAGGGTAACGCCCCTTTCGCCGATGATGGTGGAGAGGCCGTCGGGATAGGCCATGACTTCGTCGTAGAGCTGAACAACCTTGAGCCTTTCACTCACCTCATCCGCTCCTGCAATGGGATGCCCGAAGGTGATGTTCTCCTGAAAGGTGTCTGAAAAGACAAAGATGTCCTGGGGTGCATATCCGATGCTCCTCCTCAGGGTGCCGAGGGGTATCTGGTGGATCTCGTGACCGTCAATGAAAATGGTATCAGGGGAAGGGTCATAGAGGCGGGGAATCAGGTTCAGAAGGGTGGTTTTGCCTGAGCCGATTCTCCCCACGATGGCAACGGTCTCGCCGGGTCTGATGATGAATGAAATGTGCTTCAGGACTGGTCTTGAACCTTGAAGAAAGGAAAAGGTGAGATCCCTGAATTCGATTTCTCCTTTGAGCGTCCCACAGGCATGGACCATGGGTGTTTCATCCCTGATCTCCGGCTGGGTGTCCAGGATCCGGTTGATCCTTTCCATGGACGCCCGTGCTCTCTGGATAAGGTTAATGACCCATCCGATAGCCACCATGGGCCAGGTTAAAAGGCCGAGATACGTAAAGAAGGCTACAAAGTCGCCGGGGGTGATTGACTGGATGATGGTCAGCCTCCCGCCCAGGAGAAGGATGATGCCGGTGCCAAGGTCGGAAACGAGCATGATCACCGGAAAGAGCATCCCCCAGATGTTTACGAGATACATGTTTTTTTCTGCATACTCCCTGCTGATGTCCTCAAATCCTTTGAGATTTTTCTCCTCCTGCACGTAGGCCTTGATCACCCGGATACCGGCTACGCTCTCACGTACTTTCTCTGTGAGGCGTGAGAAAGTTGCCTGTACCTGCTGAAACCTCTGATAGAGGAGAGGGCTGAACTTGAAGGTCAGGATGGCAATCAGGGGCATGGGGAGGACAGCAAAAAAGGTGAGGAGAGGGCTGATATAGGCCATGAAGGCGATGGAGAGTATGCCCAGAATCAGAGCGTCAGTCACAGCAACTAAGCCAATGCCGAAGGCCATCCGTACTGCATCGATGTCATTGGTGGCATGGGCCATCAGGTCGCCGGTCGTTTTCTCATGGAAGTAATTAAGGGAAAGTGTTTGCAGATGGGAAAAGAGGCGGTTCCGCAGGGATTCTTCGATCTTTCTCGACGTGCCAAAGAGAAAGTATCGCCAGAAGAAGCGGGCCACTCCGATAAGGAGAGCAATCCCGAAGAGGTAGAGTGCGTATCGAAAGAGGTGAGAAGATGTGATGATTCCTATGGTTAAGTCATCAATAGCCTTTTTGATGATGCGGGGGATGATGAGCTGGAGGAGGTCAACAACAATCAGAGAGACCAGACCGAGAAGAAGGGCATTGGCATTCTCAATCAGGTATGGCTTGATGGTACGAAAACTTTTCATAACTCGAATTGTAGATAGCAGAAGTAAGGAGAGGTGTCAAAAGAATACAGATTCTTGTCAAGGCAAAGTAGAAATGTCCTGTTTTCGGCAAAGTAGAAATGTCCGGTTATGACGTTGTAGCCTCCATCGGTTTCTTTTGCTCTCCCCGCATGCTGTAGAAGAACTGTCGATTAGCTTTGTGCCAAGGATGATGGG
>JAPLJA010000227.1 GCA_026388815.1 Pseudomonadota bacterium | reverse complement strand
GGAGGCCCAACCTGCAGAATGATCATCATGGAGCCCCTCTTGACCGGAGAAGTGAATTTGTCGTTTTATGATTATACCGCACGGAAAATGTGCAATGTGGAGAAGGACAAGTTATTGGTTTCTGTCCCCTATCAAAAGATTCCTGCGATTATCGGGAGTATCGATGCTTGTTCAGCCGGTAGGGCAAAGATAGAACTCCCTCAGGAGTTCAGAGAATTTCTGCAGAAAGGATTAACGCAGAAGCACGACAAGAAGGAATAATGATGGTGGAGGCGGCGGGAGTCGAACCCGCGTCCGGAAGTACTCCACGTTAGTATCTACATACGTAGTCTGCATATTTTAGCTTCGCCTCTCAAGACTCCTGCAGACGGGATTCTCAATCGGCTATCCTGCTTTTGATTCGCCTTTAACCCTGCAGGACTGGAAAAGGCTATCCTGCTATGCTGACGCCCTTGTCAAACCTCACAGGAACAGGTTTGAGGGACGCTGACTGCCCTTAGGCAGCCAGAGCGTACTCGAAGTTGTCTGCGAGTATGTTTATTCCCACCGGATTAACGAGTCAGCGAGTCGCTCGGTATGCCACTAAAGCTTCCTTACCCCCGTCGAAACCGTTTCGCCCCCTCCTTTCAGATTTCAGATTTTTAACAGTATAAATATTACCATGCTTTAGATATATTCTCAAGGAGCTTGGTGCTTTTTCTCCTTGAGCCCTTTCCTCATTTCTCTTTCTACGTCTCTCTTTTTAATGTCTTCTCTCCTGTCAAAATCCTTCTTGCCCTTGGCTAATGCCATCTCTATTTTTACCTTGCCGTTCTTGAAATACATCTTCAAGGGTATCAGTGTTTGACCTCTTTCGCGCATCTTCCCGTATAATTTTTTTATCTCCTTCTTGTGAAAAAGAAGTTTTCTGTCCCGGAGAGGATCATGGTTAAACTGGTGGGCGTAGAAATAAGGACTGATGTGAGTATCGATGAGATATATCTCTCCATCTTTGATCCGGCCATAGCCATCCTTGAGATTCACCTTGTTTTGTCTGCAGGATTTAACTTCACTTCCCAGAAGTACAACGCCTGCCTCAAAGGCTTCCAGAATCTGAAAGTCATGAAACGCCTTTTTATTCGTTGCGATAACCTTTTCTGCCATGCTCAGTAGGTATGTATCTCATCCTGTTTAAAGAAATAGGAAATTTCAAAGGCAGCAGTTTCCGGAGAGTCAGACCCATGGACGGAATTCCGTTCAATGCTGGTTCCAAATTCTTTGCGGATTGTTCCCGGAGCAGCCTCAGCCGGGTTGGTTGCACCCATGATGATCCGGTTTCGAGCAATAGCGCTTTCACCTTCAAGTACCATGACGAGAATTGGCCCGGATGACATATACTTCGTCAAACTCTCAAAGAAAGCCTTGCCCCGGTGCACTGCATAGAAGCCCTCTGCTTCCTTTTTTGATAAAAAGAGCATTTTCGCTGCAACTACCTTCAAGTTATTTTCTTCAAGCCTTCTGATTATTTCTCCCATCAGCTGCCGTTTTACTGCATCAGGTTTGATAATTGATAAGGTCTTTTCCATGTATCCTCCTTCTCTTTGATTGGATGAGCTATCAGCAGTCAGCTTTCAGCTTGTGCAACATATCCTCATGGAATGTGCAGAATTCACTCCCTGTTTTCAATTGAGCTTGTATGAGTTCTTCCTGCCAGTGAGCATTAAAAAGTCTGCAGCGCTTATCTTCACAAAAGGGATCCCCCGTCATGTGAAAAAAGAAAGCCTGCATTACATATCCCTTCGTCACCTCGGTTAACCGTTCATCTTCATAATCGAGGTAACTCTCTCTGAATTCTTCTTTGAGAATTTCAGGGTGTACCCCCATCTGCCGCTTGAGATAATATTCTCGCGGCTTGGCTGGTGCCTCAACCAAACCGGTTGTAGAGATAAGGCTGGGATAGGAATAGATGCTTGCTCGTGCGTGGTACCGCCGATCATTTCGGTCCCAGGTTGCGAACATCTGATTGGTAAAAATGATATGGAGGAAATCACTCTTTCTTTCTTCCTCAGGAATAAGGTGAAAATAAAACTGTTGGAGTGCAAATCCTTCGTAGAGAATTCCTGGAATCCGTTTCGTGGGATCGAGAAGGGTCTTTTCTTCATAAGCACGCTCTCCTGGAAGGGGCTTGCAATCGGTCTCTTGAGCAACAATGTTCCTGATGCGGATTGAACACAGTTTAAGGACGATTTTCTCTAATGTATCCTGTGGAGACTTTTTAAAGGTTGAGAGGCAGTCGCTTCTCCTCTCCACGTGGGAGCCAGTCTTCTTTTTAAGGTAATCAATGAGCTCAGGGATGTATAAAGCTTTGGTCCATCCACCATCATAGAGAAAGATAGTCTGAGGAAGCATAGGTTAAATGGGGGGGTCGGGTTTCGGGATTCGCTAATCCCTAATTCCCAATCCCTAATCCCGGTGTCCTTATTCCACAATCTAAAATCAGAATTTCTTCAGTGCTACCTCTGCTGCCTTTTTCCCCGATAAAAGCATGGATCCAAAGGTGGGTCCCATTCTGGGGAGTCCATAGGTGGTCGCAACGGACATGCCGGTAACAATGAGACCAGGATGCACCTCGCCGGTGTATTCAATGATCAGGTCTTCAGATTGTTCTACCCACATGGCCCCAAAACCAGGTGTTTTGATGAGCCCTCTTTCCTCCAGTTTTTTCACGACGCAGGCATCATGACCTGTGGCGTCCATGACTAATTTTGACTCAAGGGCAACAGGGTCTACACACGTGATCTCCCGGGGAAGTGCTCCTACTGCTGTCCAGTTTATCACCGCGCCGGCAACCCGATTGCCTTCTCTCAACACTAAGTCATCGAACTTAGTCATATTGGCAAATTTTACTCCTGCATCACAGGCAGCAGCAATCAGCTTGGAACAGGCATGAGGACCATCAGCCACCAGAAGCCCCTTTGTAACTTCTTTATACGGTATGCCAAGTTGTCTGAGTTCCTCATCTGCAGGATATCTCACGGTAATCTTATTCATAAGATACCCGCCTATCCAGAATCCGCCACCAATGTAATTGTTTCTCTCAACGATCAGTACCTTCAATCCATTTTCTGCCAGGATCTTGCCTGCCATAAGACCGCTGGGTCCTCCTCCAATGATGAGACAGTCACTTTCCACATACTCACAGAATTGTCTGGCAAATTCAGAAACAATTGCTCTGGTTATCTCTTTTTCACCGACCTTAGAAAAAATTTTCTCTTCCATATTCCTTGGGTCCTCCGCTGTAAAAATTTTATGAACTGTTAATTATAAATTAAATTCAATTGATATCCAACCCTTTTTCATCTGTGGTTGAATAAAAAGAGGAAAGCAAGGATTACTTTTGCCCTCTCTTTTTATCAAAGTTATACCTTAGAGATGCCAGCTAACCTATTGACTTAAAATTGAATATTGATGGCCTCATAGGGGCAGGCAGGTATGCAGAGCTCGCAGGCAATACAGCGGTCCTTAATAAAGGATATGAGCATCTCTTTGCGATCTAAGGCTAATGCTCCTGATGGACAGATTGTAATGCAAGCTGTGCAGTGGGTACATTTCTCTTTATGCCACGTTATATCCTTTGCCAGTGGTTGAATATTGACTCCCAGATTAGAAAGGTATTGAATCCCCTCATCAATAAATTTTTTCTTTCCACTAACCTCAATTACCAGTTTACCTTCTTCTCGCGGTGTCACCTTCGCGCTGAGGATATTAATCATCAGGTTATAATCTTTGACCAAATGATAGGTAATAGGTTGGTCAACCAAACTGGAAGGGAAGGTTAAAACGATCCTCTTTTTTTGCATAGTGCCTCCTTAAGACCCATCCTTTAGAAGGGCCTCTCATTCATCAATTTAAAATGGATATTTGATTCAGCCGAAGGAATGGGTGCAACTGGCTCGGTCAAAAGGAAATCCCCCTTCTTTATCCACTTTTTCAATAATTCGGCGATCTGCCTCGCCTTAAAGTAGCTGGATAACCCTCCAGTAGGTACTTCCTTATTATTGACCGTTATCTTTCCCCTTTTAAGCTGTGCATAATTAACCTCTCCAAGACTACCCGGCTTAACTTGAGGATAGGATTCGCTATAATCAACGACCTGAGCCCAAATATCTTCATCCTTTACTGCTGTATACCGAACAATCTCTTCATTGAGGATAGGAATCGGTATGCCTATCCCCACGGTCAAGGTTGAGCCGTAACCGGTAAAGCTTGCCCCCTTCAACCATTCAGAGGTCATCTGTTTTAGGTCTCCCATAACACAGATGGTTCCGGCAGGGAATCTGGGTACGCCGTTCTCGCCTCTCTTTACCGCGGGATTATGCTGGGTACCATTCCACACTACATACCCTGTTCCACCGCCAAGGAATATTCTAGTTCCGATTCCGATTGTTTTGTAGTAAGGATCGTTAAGAAGAGGTGAAAGCTGCCCAGCACTACAATAACTCGCATTGCCAAGTCTGGGTTGAAGGATACCCATGTACGTGTAAATTACCTTCTCAGAAAGGTTCAATGCCACATTATAGTTCTGGTAACAATTTCGAGGGTTGAACAAGACAGCTTCATTTACGTCTTTAAGGTTAATCCAGGTCTCGATTTTTTTCTTGGGATAGCAGTCGGTTCCATAAGAAGTACCAACCAGTTTAATATCTTTTCCCGCTACCAGTTCTTCAATTACATGGCCGCCTCCATAATGGAAGGCTCCAGGAAAGACCTGGTTCCTCGGGTCGTCATCTGGCAGGGCAGTAGCACCAATGTAGATGTCCACGGCTGCCCATCCGGTATAGGCCGGAACATCGTTGAGGTAAGCCTTCCCTGCTCCCAGTTTGATGCGAGGCTTGGAGTGCCCGAGATTGAGATAGGCACCCGAAGAACACATGGGACCGAACGTTCCGGTGGTAACAACGTCTACTTCCTGAGCCACCTTTTTTTCGCCCTTCTTTTCTACCAGATCAATGATCTCTTCAGCAGTTACTACTATTACTGATCCGCGTTTAATCTTTTCATTTATTTCTTTAATGGTCTTAGCCATTTTCAATCCTCCGCAATGAGCGTGTATATTCCACAATCATCATTATATCTTCCGCTGTTGCCCCATGAGGGGCTCGCCATGATCCATATCATAATACCTACCGTCCTTTATGTTACGGATTGTAGAAGGATGCTCGATGTCTATTCCACAATCCGCACTATAAGATTAGATATGATATTGTAAGGAAGCCTTCTGCTTTTTATTGTAACGTTTTACCAGCTCCTCAAGGGTAAAAGATTCGAGTATGCTCTGGGTTGCCAGATACATTTCCGTCCAGATATCCCTGGTAACGCAATTTTCAGATCTGTGACAATTCTTTGGTTGCGTTACGCATTCTACTGGCACAATAGATCCTTCGAGAACATAAATAATCTCGCTCAATTTGATATCCGAGGGTAGTCTCGATAATACATATCCTCCTCTTGCTCCTCGCGTGCTCTTCACCAATCCTGATGCTTTTAATGGTACTATAAGTTGTTCAAGATAACGAAGCGGTATCTCCTGTCTCATCGCAATGTCCTTGAGAAGGATAGGGCCTTTTCCATAATAAAGCGCTAAATCCAGCATGGCTCGAGCGCCATATCGCCCTTTCGTAGATATTTTCATTGCTCACCTTGAAAGATCAATTATGTCTATCGGAATTGTGTATTTTACAATAAAAAATAATAGTAGTTGAAAAATAGATTGTCAAGGATTGATTATATGCTTGAGAAGGGCTTGACCCAACTAAGGAAAGAGGATGAAAAACATCTCGGGTATTTTCATGGTGGGCGATGGGAGATTCGAACTCCCGGCCCCAGGTTCCGGAGACCTGTGCTCTATCCATCTGAGCTAATCGCCCAACGTCACATTAAAACATCCCAATTTTTTGGCAGGAGTTTAGGTATTTATATTTTTCATTATCATACCGATAATTAGTTTGTGAATCAAGAATAATTCGTAGGGAATATAAAAAGTTTAAATGACAATAGAATATCGAGAAAAAACACTCGCAGAATTAGTTGAACTTGAGAAGCAAGATTGGAACCTCCGTCTTTCGGCTATCCTCATGATCTTTCTGCTTACTTTTTCCTTATCAATATTCTTCATGCCTGATCTATTAAATATGGAACACACGAATGTCATAAAGCCCGAAGAATTAGATCGATACCTTGGTTTCCTGGGATTATTGGTGCTCCTGTATGCTATCTATTCTATGCGCAAACACGAAGAAATAAAGCGGTTGCGTTACGAACTTATGGAAAAGGGAATGGAAGTTAATAAGCTATCTCAAGTTTTGAATGAACTAAGAAACATCTTTGAATTGGTAGCTACCATAAATATACACGGAGATTTGGGTAAAGTCTTTGATCTCATTGTAAAAGACATCTGTGCAGCCCTGAGGGCAGATGCATCGTCAGTTATGTTAATAGAAGAAAATATTGATACCCTTCTACCAAAAGCATGTCGTGGTATCAACGATGAACTATTTTCTCAATCACGGGTGAAATTAGGAGAAGGAATTGCCGGCTGGGTTGTTGAAGAGGGTAAGCCACTCCTCTTAAATAGAGATGAAGACATTATTAAGTTTAGAAATGTGCCGAAAAAAGTTCAACCAATATCTTCAGCTATGTGCATCCCTATCATCATAGATGGTAAGGTGACGGGCGTTGTCAATCTTAATCGTTACAAGGGCAAAGAAAAATTTTCCGAGAGAGATCTTAAATTGGCTCAGATATTCGTTCACGATGCTGCTATGGCTATTAGGAGTGCTCGTTTAATGGAAGACAGTAAGCAAAGGATGGTACTCGAAGAGAAAAATCGACTGTTATTTAAGTTTTTAAGCCGTTATGTTCCAGAAAAGATGGCTTCGCAGATACTCGAAGATCCTGGACGTTACCTGACCCTGGGGGGCGAAAGGGCGGATCTTACCATATTATTTGCTGACATAAGGGGTTTCACTCATTTCGCCGCAACGAACGAACCGGAGAAAGTAGTTGAAACCCTGAATCATATTTTTACAGAGCTTACCAAAGTAGTCTTTGCCAATAGCGGTTACATTAACAAATTTATTGGGGATTGTCTAATGTCAATCTACGACAAACAGTATACCGGTGGTAATGAGGTATTCATGGCTCTGAAGACGGCCGTGGAGATGCAGGGGGTGTTCAAAAAGATCATAGAGGAACAGATACATTCAAACGGTCTCAGTTTAGGAATCGGCGTAAATAGCGGTGAAGTAGTTATCGGTAATATAGGTTCTGAAGACCTCATGGATTATACTGTGATAGGAGATAATGTGAATATAGCATTGCTCCTTGAGGAACAGGCCAAAGGAGGCCAAATACTGATTAGTAGAGATACCTACCAACGCATCCAGGATAAGATTGAAGCAAAGCGCTTGCCACCTCAGCCCCTGAGGGGTAGGGCGGGTGAGATTGAAGTGTATGAGGTGTTAGGAGTAAAGAAATAAGGATCAGAAGATAATATCTATGAGGAATCTCTCTGCCCATCCTTTACTCATGAGAAGGCTGAAGAATTTACGATGATAACTGTAGATCTTCCCAACCCTCCGGTATTCAGTAAAATATTTAATGATTTCCTTGCGTGAGGACGTGTCCTCAATATAACTCGAGTTACGATAAAGATCGGACCATAGATCCATATATTCTCTAACCGCAGAGAAGAGATCATTTCTCACTTTTGATTTAAAAATGCCGTATATCCCCAGCCCCGTGCGGAATGCAATGGTCTCTGCAAAAGGTTGCAGAGCCTTCCCGGGTAAATCTTTCCACCTCCCCCAGATGATTTTCAATTGATCAATGATGTACTGATGTCTATCCTGGGGGAGGGGAGGGAGGAGAAAATCCAGCAAAATAAAAATAAACTTGGGGAATTGAATCATCTCTATAAGCAATCCTGGGAGGTTGTACGATGGTTCGGGATAGAGTATCCCTCTCTGGAGAGTTATTATGCGTAGCGGAAAATGAGTATACACCAATCCGAGTTTCTCGATTTTATCTGCCCTAAACTTGTCTCCTTGGATTCTGATCAAACCGAAAATTTTCAGTGGCCGCTGGGAAAAGAATTCCTCTGAAATAGGTACCGGCTTAAGTGCGACAACCTTACTTAAAGTCGTAATAATCTCCTGATGGAGGTTCATAGGGTAAAAACTCTATTCATAAACCACTCACGTGTCAAGAAACATTAAAGTCAAAAGAATTGTTTACCAAAGAATTGTTTACCGATTAAAAAAATGGATATATAGTACATAAAAGGCAGACAATATCCAGGAGGGAAAGAAGGAGAAATTTCCATGGGAGAAGTTATTTCAGATCAAAAAACAAAAAACTACTTTACGGTTGACAAGGAATTAATAATTATTTTGCTCCTTGTCACAATTACCGCAATCATCTTCTTTTTTGTCATGAATCAGAGGGCCTTTCTTAATTTCTTCTACCTCCCGGTGCTTCTTGGTGCCTATTTTTATGGTAAACGTTATGCCACTCAATCCGCATTATTATCGATTATCTTAGTGTTTATCGTAGCCTATTTTTACCCCTACTCTTTTACGTTTTCTCATCCTGAGAGTGATTTGTACCGCTGGTTGGATATTCTGACCTGGGGTGGATTTCTCCTCATTATAGGTTATTGCATGGGACTTCTGTATGAAAAGAAAGAAGAAAACGCCCTTGAAATAAAAGAGACCTATAGAGGGATTATTGAAATGTTATCCCTGGTGATTGATTCTGTAGATAAAGAAACCCAAAATCATTCATACAGGGTTTCAGTTATTGCAGAACAAATAGCAAGGGAAATGGGGTGTTCCGAGGACGAAACAGAAAATATACGTGTCGCTGCCCTGCTCCATGATTTGGGGAAAATAGGCGTCAGTGCTGAAGTACTCAACAAGATTGGGAAACTATCAGTAGAGGAACGGGCCCAAATCAAGGAGCACACACAAAAAGCTGCTGTTTTACTCCAGCCGGTAGGGGGAAAGGTGCTTAATATTTTGCCACTCATTGTAAGCCATCATGAAACATTCGATGGCAAAGGATACGTTGGCATGAAAGGCGAGAATATCCCTCTGGGTGCAAGGATAATAACAGTAGCAGATTTTTACGATGCATTAACCTCTGACCGGTCATATCGTAAAGCAATCTCGCCCTTTGAGGCAAAAAATGAAATTGTAAAGAATGCCGGGGTACAATTTGATCCAGACATTGTGAAGGCTTTTGAAAAAATATTTTTAACATTGGAACTGGGGGATTCAATACGACGGCACGAATAAACATTAGTTAAAAGGGTTAGATAATCTACCCTAAAACAACGGAGGTGTTTCCATGGAAGCATTAAGACATTTTTCTGCCCTTATTACAGGGAAACAGATATCCCTTTCGTTAGCGGAATTTATTTGTTTCGTGTTTTTTATTTCACTCTGTTTGTTATTTCAAAAACATAGATTAGGGTTGTTTATTACATACTGTTTTGTAATTTACTGGGGATTTGTCATGAATGGCGCTTATTTTGTAGCCATATTGAGCAACACCCCTCTGGGATTGCCCATTTACGCTTTGTGTGGAATTGTCATGATAGTTCTTGGGATTTTTAGTCTTGTCCGGAGTGAATAATATAGATCTTATGAATATTTTTTGATGCTGGTTAACCCTCCCTGCCTGCCTGTTAGCACCCCGTTCTTTATTTGACTTTACCAACCTTCATAGATAGAATGAATTTCTGTGAGTAAGGATTTTATACAGGGGAAATTATATTGAGGAATTCTACGGGTAACTGAAAAAGGAGGAATGGAAAGTGAAATTGACTTTTAGAATTTGCACCATTTTTATAATCCTGACTTTTTTATACTGTGTGTGCGGAACATCCCAGGTTATAGCTCAAGGAAGAGGAGAATATAAAGGCAAGAGGGTCATGGTAATCTACTGGCAAAAAGGTAATGAGACTCCTCCTCGCGAACACCAGGCAGTAGATGCTGCCTCTGCTGCTATCCGGGAGCAGTTCGGGAGGAATCAGTTTGTAGTAGTGAAAGAGCCAGTGGTGTCTCAGGAAAAAGCATCCGAAGAGTATTTCCTGAACTTAGCCCAGGGGGAAGATGCTGATATCTTAGTGTTGTTTAACCTGGTTGCCTGGGTTGATGAAAATACCGCTTTTGGTTTCCCCAAGGCCTATGTCAATGTAATGGCTGCGGCTTATGATGCCCGCAGGAAGACCTTTTTCTGCCGTTCGGAAGAAAAAGAGACTGAGAGGTCCACCACATCCGCTCTGGCTTTAAGGGACGCAGGAGAGGAAGCTGGATGGGATGCCGCATCTTATCTGGTCAGCCGTATCAAGAGGAAGTTTGTCTTTATCAAAAAGGAAGCACCTGCACTTCCCTCACCGGATGCCCCCAAGCAGTAAGCTAAAATTTATGGCCGGTTCTCTTTAGCTGGTTCTGACTGGCTCGTTTGCCCTACCTTGATCACTACCTTTGTCTGAAGGAATTTGTCGGAGATAGTGATGTGGCAAAGACGATTGCCCTTTTCAAAGCTCAATGTAGCCTCTTTATAATTATACAGGTCAATGAGCTTCCAGCCATGTGCAACCATATTGTTTTTAAAATAAATTATCAGCGATGAGTGATCGAGGTACCCAGGAAAGGAGTCGTAATAAATAATAGCAGTCTTTACAGATGGCGTTTCGTAGATGAACGACTTATCGAGGTCTTTCTTGAGTTCTGAGGGGACGGGAATATCTTCAAAGTCCGAGGTAAGGGGGGCCGTTGTACCAACTGCAGAACCTGATTCTGGAGTGGCCGGGCTGGAAGACTGCACAGTTGAGCAGCCATACAGGGTGAGTCCGAACACAACAACGAAAGGTACCACCATAACGATTTTTTTAAACACCTCATTGCTGCCTTTGTAAGTATAGCCTCGCATAAAATCTTTCATTATCATACTTTCTCCTTTCTTCTATTCAATTTCCTGATGGCACAATTACCTTCAACGCTTGGGGAATTACCTCAATTGAGAGGGGAGTGGAAGAAACGAACTCCCCGTCGCCATAAAGATTTAATGGGATATTTGATTCTACCACAATTTTTCTCGTACGGTAGAGATTGACCTCAGAAAAACGGATATGGTTTCCCTTGTAAACGGTCGGCAGCAGGAGGAGAAGCTTCAGTCTGTTTATCCGTTTTATTACGCACAGATCAAGCATTCCATCATCCATCTCGGCTTGTGGAGTGATCTGTATCCCCCCTCCGTAAAACCTGCTGTTACCAAAAGCTGCCAGCAACACTTCCTCATGATACTCTTCACTGTTAAACCGTATTGTTATCCTTTTAAACGAATAGGTCAAAAGTTTGGCTAAGATAGCAAGGATGTATACACAAATTCCGGGGGCAAATCGTTTGAACTTTTCAGCCAAGGCAGCAACCTCTGAATCAAATCCAAGGGCCCCCACACCTACAAAATAGTGGTCTTCATTTACCCGTGCAACATCAATCCTCTTTTCCCGGCCCGCTCCAATCACTGAACAGGCAAAAGAGATATCCTTTTTAATACCGAGGGTGCGACTCAGATCGTTACCGGTACCCAGTGGGATAATACCGAGAGCCACGTCAGTATTTACCAGTCCGTGTATTGCCTCGTGAACTGTACCATCCCCTCCGCAGGTAATGAGCCTTTCGTAGTCTTTTTCCACACATTCGAAAGCAAATCTTTTTATCTCCCCCTTCCGGGAACTCACACGATAATCCGCGACGGCCCCTCGTTTTTCTAACTCGTTTCGGATGGCCCGATGCATCTCCTGCGCCTTTCCTTTCCCTGCAGCCGGGTTGAGAATGACCATGGTTTTCATTTAATTAATCTTTAGAAAAAAGTTGATCTCCTGGTTGAGACAATAAGGCCGTGTGAGAATCTTGTCTCCTGCCAGGACGTTTTTATCCTGCAGCCGGATCCGTTTTTCAGCAAAGGCCTTGATCGTGTAGACGATAAGAGGTTGTTCCCTTTTGACTCCCTCTTTCCGGATCTCTTTGAAGAGAGGGTGAGAATCACCTTCAATACTCATAATCTTTTGGAGGGTATCTGTTTTTAACTTCTCTTCCAATTCATCCCAGAGATGGTCAAAGTTTCCTCCCTGGATAGGAAATGTGCAGTAGGTAATGGGAGGACCCTTATCGAGTTCCTTCGTAACTAAGTGCATCATGACGCCGCTTTCTTTTGCCTTTGACGCAATTAATTTCCAGATCACTTCCTGCCAGGTACCGGCAGGCCCGTCCGGTGCAGCAGGATGAAGATTGATCATGTCAAGCTTCTCGCACATCTCCTCACCCACGATGAGCATGTACCCCCCCAGAAAACAGATATCGGGTGAGAGGGCATACAGCCTTTTCACTACCTCCCGGTCATACTCGATTCTCCAGGTTCGTAAGGTTTCAGGATCGGATTTCCCCCTTTTCCTTAACTCAGGTCTGAAATGACGGGAAGAGAAAGAGACCAGCCTGAAGCCATAGTCCTG
Organism: Pseudomonadota bacterium; assembly: GCA_026388815.1. GTDB lineage: Bacteria > Desulfobacterota > WTBG01 > JAPLJA01 > JAPLJA01 > JAPLJA01. The sequence goes on along the minus strand of JAPLJA010000227.1, from coordinate 453 downwards.
GACAAGTTGTAAGTAACGGTCGCTGCCTTCTGCCTCCCCTTTTTCCCGGTTACAGAAGACAAACTCAACTTCACAATCAAGGGTACCATTCCTGATATTTTCGTAGAGGGTGGTGAGCAAGTTGCGGGAACCTTCTCCCCGTCCGGTGGAAAACCATCCCAGTTTTAATCTCATCTGTTGCCTGCCTGTTTAGATTAACGTAGCCTTCAGCTATCAGCCGTCAGGTTTCAGCTTTTGTTTTAGCAGGCTGCTGAAAAACGCCCATCTGCGTCGTTCCCCTCGTCCTTCGTCGTTGCAGCGTACGTCCATGTACGCCTCACTCCTCAGGATTTCGGGCGCCTTGCATCTGGACATTTTTGATCAGCCTTACAAAAGTTGCTTTTTCAGCAAACTGTTAGACTGTTTGCTGACCGCTGAATGTTGATAGCTAATCATACTTTCATACCATTGTCA
>JAPLJA010000253.1 GCA_026388815.1 Pseudomonadota bacterium | reverse complement strand
AAACGCCATGCTTCTCGGTACATCCTTCATGGCAGCAGGGGTTGTTCTCTTGTTAGAGCGGGAGCGGGCGAGAGAACTGGTAGAACGGCGGGTGGACTGGTGGACACTCTCCTTCTTCATCATGCTCTTTGCCTCGGTGGGAACGCTGAAGCTGGTAGGGACAACGACCGTAATTGCCAAAGGGCTTTTGAACCTGACCGGGGGGAGCCCAATAACCATCTTTCTCGCCTGCTGGTGGGGAATGCTCTTCGGCGGTACCCTCCTGGGCAATATGACTATCATCGGGAGCACCGCAAACATCGTAGCGATCGGAATGCTGGAACGGAGAGGTCTGGGAGCCATTAGCATGAAGGAATGGATTCTGCCAGGCGCTATCGTCTCCCTCTCCACCGGGATTCTGGCTACGCTCTTACTCTGGTGGCGGTTGTTTTAGCCAGGAAGAAGAGACCTGAACAGAGTTATTCGTCGTTCAAAACATCTTTTGAAATTCTAAGAGGGCGGGTCTATCCCCGCTCCTACAACCCCCATTCCCCGGCTTTCAGGGTTGAATGATCATTTTGCCTTTGATTGCAGATCCTTCAACGTCTGCTTCAACGCTTTCATCTGCTCGCCGTACCCAGCCCAATCGCCGTTTCTCTGTGCCTCCTGAGCCTTAGTATGCTGGCTGACAGCCTGGTTCACCATTCGGGTGACTTCTTCACTTACCCGGGCGGCGGGGAGACCGGGCAGCGCTCCCTGCAATTTCGGTTTGCCCGAGGCCGGGGGCTGTGTACCGGAGGACGGGGCCGTGGCAACCGGTGAGCCAACGACCGCAGCGAGTGCCTCGCCCAGGGTCTGCGCCATGGCAACCTTATTCCCCAGCACAACAATCACCCGTTTGAGTTCAGGAATCTTCGTGCTGGTGGACTGGAGATAGACCGGCATAACGTACAAGAGTGAAGACTCAATGGGGATGACGAGCAGATTGCCGCTTCCCACTTCTGACCCCTGCTGGCTCCACAGGGTGAGCTGCTCGGAGATTACCGTATCCTGCCGGGCACGGGCAGCAATCTGCTGGGGACCGAACACATTGGTGTCCTTCGGGAACTGGTAGAGGACGAGCTTCCCGTAACCGGGTTCATCACACCTTGCGCACATCCACGATACCATATTAAATTTCCCGGCACGGATATAGGGGGTCATCAGGATAAACTCTTCCTTCGTGCCATCGGGGAGTTTCATGATCACATAGTAGGGATCCATGGGCAGGGATCCTCCGCCTACGGTGATCAGTTCAGCACGCCCGGGCACGTCCCACAAATCACTGTTATTGTAAAAGACCGTGGGGTCATTCATGTGATACCGGGAAAAGACGGCTGTTTGAATACGAAAGAGGTCTTCGGGATAGCGGATGTGGAACTTAAGTTCCTCCGGCATTTCAGAAAGAGGCTTAAAAACGCCGGGGAAAATCTTCTGATAGGTTTCGATGAGCGGATCCTTCAGGGGTTTCTGGATGACATATGCATCAACCCTGCCGGTATAGGCGTTTATAACGAGCTTGACTGAGTTCCTGATGTAGTTGCAGTCCGACGACCACACCTGCACGTGCTTCGAGTAGGGATAAGAGCTTGTCGTCGTATAGGCATCCCACATCCAGTAGAGATTGCCGCCAACGGTAACCAGGTAGGGGTCCTGGTCAAGCTCCAGGAACGGGAAGAGCACCTTCACCCGCTCGCCGATCTCCCTCTGGTATAACACCCTGCTTTTCGGCTTGAGATTCTCATTGAGGAGAATATTGAGGTCAGAGAAACGGACGCTGAAGAGCAGCTTCCGGAAAAAGGTGCCGATACCCACTCCGCCTGACTCCTGGTAAGTAGTGTGCTGGGTTTCGGTACCTGCAGGATAATCGAACTCTGCAGCGCTCGTATCCACGAGTGCGTACATGTCAGTCGACTCGCCAAAGTAGACTCCCATCTTCTCCATCGGCATCTCAACCTTCGCCTTCGGGGGTATGTCGTAGACGAAGAAATCCGGCAATCCCTCAGCGCTCACCTCGTTGACGGGGCTCATGCAGAAGCCGTAGCCATGGGTGTAGGTCAGGTGCTTGTTAATCCAGGTCTGGGACTGCCGGGGCAGGAGGGATTGGTTCAATTCCCGGGCTGACAGCCACACCTGCCGGTAGTGTTTGCCGCTGCCCCCGCGGCTATCCAGCCAGTAGCGGTCAACATCAACATCCTTGAAAACGTAGTACTGCTGGATGGTCTGGATCTGGGCATACGCAGCCAGCAGGTGATCCTGATCCCAGAGCCTGATGTTCTCAATGGTCCCGCTGTTCGCCTCGATCTGGCTTACCGTGAGAGAGGGTTCTGCCGCAAAGGGGACTGCGGTCACCTCAGTCAGGCCATAGGCCTCGCGGGTTGCTGCAATCGCCCTCTCGACAAACGGCGTCTGTTTCTCCAGTTCGTTCGGAGCGACGCTGAACTGCTGCACTGCAGCCGGATAGAACGTCCCGGCCAGGAGAGATAATCCGAACAGACCGGCAACGCCTGCACCTGCATATACAATCCCCCGGCGTTTCATACCCAGCAAAACGAGTATGCCGCCGATCACCGCTGCAACCAGCAGTATCCAGAGAGCCGGCAAGTGCGCATACATTTCGGTATACCCTGCCCCATCGAACAGACTCCCCCTCGCAACCAGCAGGTTGTACATGTCCAGCCGGTATCCCCAGGCCTTGAGGAAAAACATGGCCGCTATTAGCACGCTCAGGTGAGCCTTGGCCCCGGGCATAACCTCCAGCCGGTTGCCAAACGCCACGATCGCCCTGCTGGTATAGTGCACGGCAGCCGCGGCAACGGTTGACACCACAAGGGCAAAAAAGAGCCAGTAGTAGATGTACTGGAGGAAGGGAAGGCGAAAGACATAAAACCCGATATCCCGGTTGAATACAGGATCGGCGCTGCCGAACAGGGTCGGGTTGAAAAAGGCGAGCCACTTCTCCCAGTGGGTAGCGGCTTCCAGTCCAACCAGAGCTGCAACCACCATGCTCCCGATGAAGAACAGCAACCCGAGTGCACGGCGGGCTATGCGGAAACCGCGTTCAAGCAGCTCGTTATCAACAATACTGACCGGGGATACTGGCGCGATCCTCCGGGCATACCACAGATTCCCGTAGACGAGGGCAAAGAAGATGACACCGAGGAGCAGACCAATCGATACTCTGGTGATCAGTATGGTAGAGAAGATGGTACCGTAGCCGAGGGACCTGAACCAGAGCAGGTCCGTGTAGAGCCGGACTGCCGGGCCGGTAACGATAACAACGAAAACGGCAATTGCAAGGATGATGGCCAAGAAATACTTTTGCATAGATGATCTCCTTTCCTTGAGTTCTCCTGAGCAATCAGCAATTAAAAAGCTTTCAGCGATCAGCCAAATAGACAATAAAGCTGATGGCTGATGGCCACGAGTGGAATTCTACTGCGGAATGAATTCCTGTGCAAGTTATCCTTGACCGGATACTTTACTCTTTAGTATGCTTTACGCTGTTTTTCCCCTACGAGGGGCTTGATTAAATCCTGATGGCTAAAAGGGAGATACTATGGCGGAGAATATGAAACGGTTTGTTGGTGAACATGTCATCGTTACTGGTGGGGGGAGTGGCTTTGGCCAGGGTATCGCCCACCGGTTTGCCTCTGAGGGTGCAAAGGTGGTAGTAGCTGATGTAAATAAGGAGTGGGGAGAAAAGGTTGCTGCGGAGATAAAGGGGAAAGGTGGAACTGCCCTCTTTCTTTCTGTCGATGTTTCCTCCGAAGATTCCTGTATTGAACTGGTTAAAAAAGCTGCGGCTGCATTCGGCCCGGTCACAATTGCTGTATCCAATGCGGGAATTTCCGAGACCAAGTCCTCTGCTCTGGAAATTACCCCGGACGACTGGGATCGGGTCTATGGAGTGAATGTCAGGGGATCATTCATGTTCTGCAGGGCATGTGCCAATAACATGATGGAGAATGAGGTCAAGGGGTCGATCACAACCATCTCTTCTATCATGGGCCGGAGTGCGAAAAGCATGACCGGAGCCTATGCCTCCTCCAAGGCAGCGGTCATCATGTTCACCAAGTGCCTGGCAAAATGCTTTGCTCCGATGGGCATCAGGGTAAACAGTATTGCGCCGGGGATGGCTGCAACCAACCTCTATCGGCAGGTAGAGCAGGAGATGATGATGGAGAAGGATTCCTTTGTCCCCTGGATCATTGAACAGTGTGTTAATACCGGGCAGCTTTTGATCCCCCGGCAGGCTGAGCCTGAAGATATTGCCGCGGCAGTAGCATTCCTCGCATCCAAAGACGCATCCTATATCACTGCTCAGGTACTCTGCGTTGACGGCGGCATGGACTGGTGCTGGTAGATGAAGAGATCCCTGAAAAAGTTGAAAATTAGGGTTCTGAGTGCGAATGAACATTTTTTCGGTAACAATCCTTATCGAGCGTAACGGCCGCAAATTCGGCTGTCTGAGCGAAAGCGAGTTTCGAATTTGCAGTGGAGCGAGATTAGCATTGTCGAAAAAATGTTTCTGAGGAACGAGGAATCCTAATTTTTCAGAGATCATTAAAAGTTATTGACATTACTGCATTGAGGAGCAGGTTTCATGAGAGGAAAGGAGTTTTAAACCATGAAAAAGGGTGGCTATCATGGTCGGTATCTGACGATTGATTTAACGAACAAAAGCTGGCAGGTGAAGGACCTGCCTGAAGAACTCGCGAACGGTTATCTCGGAGGGAGGGGGATTGGCGGAAAACTCCTCTATGACCTCCAACCAGGAAAAGTAGATCCTCTCTCGCCTGACAACCATCTCATTGCCTTCACCGGCCCTCTTACCGGCACCCATGCGCCTGGGAGCTCCCGGATTACATTCATGTGTAAGTCTCCTTTAACCAATACTATCAATATGTCGAGTATGGGAGGGGCATTCCCCAATGCATTCAAGAGGACGGGGTTTGACGGCGTGGTGATCAGCGGGAAATCGAAAAGCCCGGTATGGATCCACATCACTCCGGAAGGTGTGCAGTTCAATCCTGCTGACGACCTCTGGGGGCGCACAACCAGCGAGACAGAAACTGCCATCAGGGAAAAGGTGGGAGAGAAATGCCGGGTAGCCTGTATCGGCCCTGCGGGAGAAAATCAGGTCCTCTTTTCTGCCGTTGTCTCAGAAACGCGTACGGCGGCCCGGGGAGGAAACGGCACAGTCATGGGATCAAAGAACCTCAAGGCAATTGCAGTGTCCGGCGATCATGAATTGACAATAGCTGATAAACAATCCTTCAAGGAGATTGTCCAGAAGATCAGAGAAAGCCAGAACGAGAATATGGGGGTAGCAAGCCTGCAGATGAACGGTACGGCCGGTGTCGTCAGCGTAAGCAATGCCATGGGTATCCTGCCCACGAAGAATTTCCAGACCGGGACCTGGGAGGCAGCTGAAGAGACAAGCGGTGCTGCCATTGCCGAGAAGATCCGAATAAAAAGCATGGCCTGTGCTTCCTGTCCGGTTGGCTGCTCCCTCATCTCAGAAATCAAAACTGGAAAGTTTGCCGGGACAAAAATCGAGGGACCGGAATACGAATCAACCGTGATGCTCGGGTCAAACCTCCTGATCAGCGACCTCAATATGATTGCTGCAGCAAATCACCTGTGCGATGAGTTCGGTCTTGATACCATCTCTACCGGCAATGTGATCGGCTTTGCCATGGAGTGTTATGAGAGAGGGCTTCTTACCGACAAAGACACGGGAGGCCTGGCTTTGACCTGGGGCAACGGCGATCTCGTGCTCTCTCTCATCGAGATGATTGCGCTGAAGCAAGGGTTTGGGAAACGGTTAGCCCAGGGGGTTGCCCGTCTCTCAAAGGAAATCCCCGGTTCTGAGGGATTTGCCATGCAGGTCAAGGGAATGGAGATTGCTGCCTATGACCCCAGGGGAGTGAACGGGCAGGGGTTATCCTATGCCATCTCGCCGAGAGGAGGGGACCACGGAAAAGGGGGATACATGATCGTTGAGGTCTTCATGCCTGGCTCAGACCTCTATACGTACGTCGGCAAGGCTGCCAAGGCAGCCCACATGGCCAATAATGGAGCCATTCTGGATTCCGGCAGTTTCTGTAACTTCAACTTTATCCCGGATGACCTCGTTCCCGGGCTGCTCACGGCGATCGTCGGCGAAGAATATTCAGAAGCGCGACTGCGGAACATTGCGAACCGGATCATCAACCTGGAACGGAGGTTCAATATAAGAGAAGGGTTCAGCAGGAAGGATGATACCCTCCCTGCCCGCCTCTTGAAAGAACCTTTGCCGGAAGGTATGGCAGAAGGGAAGACAGTGACAGGGCTTGACATCATGATCGACGAATACTACGAAATCAGGGGATGGAACAAGGAAGGAAATCCCCCCGAACTGTGATTTGGAGATTTTTCTCTGGAACAGGGGGGGCACACAACCGTGTGCCCCTTCGTTAACCCTCAATCTTTCCTTTAAAAAATCTTAATCTTCATTTCATTCAAGTTTAATCTTCTTCTTGCATAGTTATAGACTGATCTCCTGTCTGAAAAGGATATAAACCCTTTGGAAAAGTCTTCATTCCCCGGGCAAGAAGTAAAAGCTGTTCTTATCATTTTTTGTATCTGCCTCTTTATCTTCTTCTATAAGCTCGGCGACAGGCCGCTCTGGGAATATGATGAGGCGAAACACGCCCAGGTTGCAAAGGAGATGTTACTCCGGGGAGATTGGGTTACTCCCACCTTTAATGGAGAGCCGTTCTACGACAAGCCTGCTCTCCACTTCTGGCTGGTTATGCTCAGCTTTCTTACTTTCGGGGTGAATGAGTTCTCCGCCCGTTTCCCTTCCGCCCTCCTGGGAATGGGGGGTGTTTTCCTGGTCTATGCCTGGGCACGGTCTGTCTATGGTAGAGTCAGCGGCGTGCTCTCCTGCCTCGTGCTCGCAACGAGCATTGAATACGTCATCCTTTCCCAGAATATCATCCATGACATGTCGCTCTGCTTTTTTGCAACCCTCTCCCTCTTTCTTTTTCACCGGGCCTACAGGCAGGGGGGGTTTTCTCTGACCGGGTGGATTCTTTTCTGTGCCTCCCTGGGTCTTGCAGTTCTTGCCAAAGGCCCAATAGGCGTTGTCCTGCCCGGTTTAATCATCTTTTCTTTTCTCCTGATTACCCGGAAATGGGGGCTTATCTTCAACCGGCGCACTTTTGGGGGAGTCCTCGTCTTTTTCATGGTTGCCCTGCCCTGGTATCTTGCCATGGCAATTAGAAACCCTGATTTCATCCAGTCCTTTCTCATGCAAGGAAATCTTAGCCGTTTTCTTTCAAAGCATCCCAATCATCAGGAGCGGTTCTATTTCTTCCTCCCGGTCCTGCTCATAGGCTTTTTTCCGTGGACTACCTTTATACCCTCTGCTCTCCTCCATCACAGCAAGCAGTACCGGATAGGACGGTCACCCGATACCCTTTTCCTTCTCTTAGCCGCGATTGTTCCCTTCCTCTTTTTCAGCCTCTCGACTACCAAGCTTGCCACCTATGTTCTACCCATTTTCCCTCCGCTTTCCATCCTCGTGGGTACCTTCTTTTCCTGCGGGTTACGTACTGAAGCAGGACGAGGTTGGCAACAGCATTTCCGCTATTCTTGTATTGCCCTTTTTCTCCTGCTGACCTTAGGGCTGCTCGGAGGCACATGGTACCTGAGTGAACACTTTCCTATCTATATATCCTTTTTCTCTCTCACCCTCATGGCAGTGCTATTCTTATGCGGCCTTTTTGTGTTCTACTTCGGATGGAAAGGAAGGATACTCGCTTCGTACAGTACTCTGGCAGCCCTCATTGTCGTCACCCTCTTCTGCGGTGCAAATTACATCCTTCCCCAGGTGAGCCATTTCAAGTCTGCAAAAGAACTCTCCCAAAAGGTAAAAACCCTGCTTTCCCCAGGAGAGCCGGTTGTCTTTTATAGAGATCTCAGAGAATCCCTCCTCTTTTACACAGGCCATGCTGGAAGAATAATCAGGAAGAAAGAGCAGCTTGCGTCTTACCTAGATTCCCCTCACCAGGTATACTGCATTATCAAGGATAATTACTACGAGCAGCTGAAAGAATTGCTGAAGGATAAAATGTACATCATTGACAGAGAGGGTTACTTCCTCCTGGTCTCAAACAAGCCTCCCGGCAATATCTGACGTGGACTTGTACCCATGAAAGAGATACCCTGTTTGTGAAACATTAGAAAGGATACTCCCTATGCAAAATCAGAAATGGCTCATCCTGCTTCTCTTGGTTTTCGTATTCTTTCTCTTTTTCTATAAGGTAGGGGACAGGAATCTCTGGGCACCGGATGAGACTGAATATGCCCAAGTGAGCCGTGAAATGGTTGAATTCAATCACTGGATCTTCCCTACAGTAAATAATAAACCCTATGCTATTAAGCCGGTGCTCTATAACTGGCTCATGGCCTCTGTTTCTCTCCCCTTTGGTGATGTGAATGATTTCAGGGCGCGCCTTATTTCCTCGCTTGCAGCCCTGGCGACGGTCCTGGTCATCTTTTATCTGGGCACGATCATGTTTTCCATGCGGGCAGGCTTCCTTGCCTCCTTCGTGCTGGCAACCAACCTTCTCTTTCTGCAATTTGCCCGATGGGTACAGATCAACATGCTATCCACCCTGTTTTTTACTATTACCCTTTTTCTCTTCTACCGGGGATACACTGCTCCCGAAAAAAGAAGCCGCTCTTACCTTCTTATGTACATCACCATAGGGTTGGGGATGCTTAACATGGGGCCGGTAGATGTCATTATGCCTGCCCTGGTGATTGGTCTCTACCTCCTGTTTATGAAGGACATTAAACACTTAAGAGAATTAAAACTGGGATGGGGAATATTAATCTTCCTCATGATAACTGTCCCCTGGTATCTGGCAGTGAGCCTGAAAGGAGAGTATGCTTTCGACATACTGATCAGGACAAATTTTATCCGCTACTTCGATACCTGGACCCATGAGCGACCCTTTTACTACTATCTGATTAATCTTCCCGCGGATTTCCTGCCTTGGTCAGTTTTTCTCCCTGGTGCCTTTTATCTTGCCTTCTCTCCTCGTTCGAAAGGAGAACGTAAAAAACTGCTCTTCCTTCTAATCTGGGCAATAAGCTTATTCCTTTTTTTCTCCTTTTCTCAATGCAAGCGTCCTCAGTACATTCTCCCGCTCTATCCTGCTCTGTCGCTTCTGGTGGCTTACTTCCTGGATTTACCAGAAAATCTGGTTTTCAACTGCTCTCTGGACCGGTATCCTTTTCGGCCTGTTTGGAGGTCTCATTTTTATAGCTCTCAAGCGGAAGAACCCCGTTTTCATCTTTTGCCTGCCAGTTCTTCTTATGCTTGCTTTCACACTGTACGGGGTTCATTCCGTAATTCCCAAAATAGAAGTCTACAAGTCCCCCAGAATCTTCTGTCAGAACATTAAAGATCAACTGGAGCATGGGGGGCAATGGGCTATGTATAAATTTTTCCGTTCTGCCTATGTCTATTACACCCACAGTTTTTGTACTGTGCTAAAAACAGAAGGGGAGTTAAAAAAATTCCTTGATCAAAAGAGTCCTTCGCTGGTGGTGATACGAGAACAAGATTACCAGAGGATAAAAGACTCCCTGCTGAAAAATACCCCTGTTCTCTTCAGCGACCAGATAGGACACCGGTCGATGCTCTTGATTTCCAACCAGAATCTTAATTGATGAATGTTATCGTAACCGTAGCTACCTATAACGAACGGGAGAATATTGGAGCACTTCTCCAGGAGATCCTTTCTCTGGAAAAAGGGATAAAAATTGTAGTGGCAGACGACGACTCTCCTGATGGAACCTGGAAGGTAGCGGAAGAACTGTCTCATAGCAACCCTGCTGTTCACCTTCTGCATAGAAAAGAAAACAGGGGAAGGGGGAGCGCAGGGAAGGATGCCTTCCATTACGCCCTGACTGAAGGGGCTGATCTCATCATTGAGATGGACGGGGACCTTTCTCACAGCCCGCAGTTTATCCCCTCTCTCATCGAAGGAACACAATACTTTGATGTAGTCATCGGCTCACGGTACGTTCAGGGCGGGAAGGACATGAGGACCTCTGGTGTGAGAAAAGTAATCAGCAGAGTATCCAACTGGTATGCGAGAACCGTCCTCGGTCTCCCTATTATCGACTGTAACAGCGGTTTCCGGTGCTTTAAGAAACAGGTCCTGGAGGCGATTAATCCCCTGAGCCTGAAATCCACCGGCCCATCTATCGTCCATGAACTCCTCTATAAAGCCTACAAAAAAGGATTCACCATCGGAGAGATCCCTATTCAGTTTTTCGAGAGAGAAAAGGATAGATCGAAACTGACGTTTACCAGGCTGCTCAGGGGATGGTACATGATCTTAAAAATCCGGTGGGGATTGATTTAAACTGAGACCCGGGTAAAATGATACCTGGAACACAAACCATACACAGGGGGGTTTATGAAAACCGGAGAAAAAACAGCCTTCCTTCTCCTCCTGCTCATCATCATTGCATCCTGTGCTTCGCAGACGAAAGACGCCCTCAACCGGGACAATCTTATGAAATTAGAGCTTGGCATGACCAAGGAACAGGTCATCCAGATCATGGGGAAACCGGACTTCACCGAAGCATATCAAAAACCAGGCGGGGTATCAGAAACCTTCTTTTACTATACAAAAACAAGGAGGGTTGATACCTACAGGAGATGGGGGGATGACACTATTACCAAGGATGAGTGTACCCCGGTTGAATTCGAGCATGGCAAGTTGATTGGCTGGGGAGACGAGTTCTACCAGAGGAAGCGGAAGGTCGAATTTGAAATCAAGCGGTAAGAGAGGGTGCTCATTATGAAAAAAAGGCTTGTATTTTTATTCACCGTATTGATCTCTGTCGCCTGGATTACAGGTTGCAAAAAGGAAAAAGATCTCCATCTGCCAGCACCTAAAAGTGTTTACCTCCCATCAGAGAAGGACAGTCCTCTGGTTGGGCCATTTCAGGTTTACAAGACTGAAAAGCTCCCCACCGTGGTGGAAAAAATACCAGGACTCTATTTTCTTTCAGCAAAAATGGATGCTTCAAGAATCTGGGGTCAGAGGGCATTCATTTACTTTCATGTGGGGAAAGATGAAATAGTTGTTTTTGATACAGGGCAAAGGGCTTATGGCTATCATGGCGAAGACATAAAAAACGGGATAAGAAAGGTCAGCGATAAACCAGTTGGTGCAATGTATTTAACCCACAAACATCCTGATCATATAGGCAATGCCCTGTCACTGCAGAAAGCCCTGGAGAATCATCCGCCGATATATATCGGAGAGCCGGACTATGATTTCCTCTATAGAATATGGAAAAATTTTTTGAGAGTGCCTGGAGACTACTTAGACCAGAACTTTAAAAAATTGCCTCTCAATCCTGAAGAAAAAAAGGCGGAGGATTATAATCCTGCCTATGCAGGCAGCCTAAAAGAAGGCTGGGAGTATTATCCTGCATGCTGTCATAGTGCAGGAAATGTTGTCTACTTCCATAAAAGGCTGGGAGTTATCATTGTGGGCAACTGGTATCAGGGCTGTCTGGAAAGAGACAAGCCTATCAAGAGTTTGATGGCAAAGGAAGGGATCACAACACTACTTTTCTCCCATCCCCACAGCATAGCCCAGATCTGTAATGATAAGGATCAAACTATTGATATGAAATTTTACGAATCAACAACTGACACCACAGAAACACCGAAGTAAAAGAAAGGTGAGGGTGGGTAGGGGATGCTCACCCTGTTCACGGTGATGGTTTGGTATACTGCACCATCTCCATAATACGCTTCGGCGTGCCGGGAGGGCCGTCAGGTCCTTCGTAGTAGACCAGATAGTGAGGTGCCTCGACGCTGTACCACGCGTTCATTTTTGAAAGAAAGGTCCCAAAAAAGCCGTCTAGGCTGAACTCAAGCTTATAGCAATCGAAGGTCCCGCCCTTCACCGTTATTCTTTCTCTCCCTTTACACTTCACACTCATGGAATAGGAGTTCCTTTTCTGCTCTCCGTAATACCCGACTTTGAGGTTCTCCAGTGTGCCGAACGGGAACCCGCGCAGGATATAGGTTAGAATAGAAAAATCGGCTAATTTCATTGCGCCGTTCTCAACGGCCGGCTTTTCATCAATCACCGTCAAGACCGAATCAAGGGTTGCATCCTGAAATTTCCTGACGGTATGAATCGATACAATAGCCATTGTCTCCCTGAGAAGTTTGATCTTTCTGTCCAGAAGCTTTGATGAAGAGGTTATCTCATAGAACTGCTTCTCCCCTTCCCTCTTTATCGCAACCTCTTCCACCACGCTGATAGTACTATCTCCGGTGCGGCAATTATAGGTTATCATTTCTCTGTCCGGAATACCCGGGTCTTTGAGGGGAGATCCGGCATGAACAATGCCTGACGCAACGAGAACAAAAAAACCTGTTAGGCAGGATACGAGCATCCGCACACTTCTCATGGTTACCGCCCTTTCTTCTGTATGTCTACAGGGGTTCGTGAATGACAACTTCACCGTGATACCCATCAACCGTAACGAGTATGTTCTCTTGGAGATGACAGGCATTGGGTACAGAAACGACTGCGGGGATGTTGTACTCCCGTGCTATAATCGAACTGTGAGAAAGAATCCCGCCTGATTCAGCAATAACTGCACCTGCTTTGATGAATAACGGTGTCCAGCCAACATCAGAATAGGGGATGACCAGGACGTCCCCATCCTCCACCCGGTGAAAATCCTGGATCCCTCTGATCACCTTCACATGCCCCCGGTACTGTCCTCGTGAGGTGGGGATACCCTTCAACCTTGTGACGGTCTCCACCTTGAGCGGAGGGGGCTGGTCTCCGTAAATAACGGAGGGAAGCGTTATGTCCTGATACTCCTCCATTTCACGTTTCCTGACGGCAATCGTGTCGGCACAGGAGCATACCGGCTGTTTTTTTTCACTGATATCTTTTACTTCATCGAGAGAAAGGTAGAAGATATCTTCAGCGCAACGGAGGAATCCTCTCCTGACAAAGTGATTGCCCAGGGCAAGGAAACAGGTTCTGTACAGGTCGTATCCCCATTCTGACAGGAAGCTTATTCTTTCCCGGTACAACCGGAATGTACAGACCCTCCGGTAAATCGGGTTTATTGACCATCGACGGAACCGGGATATCTTCACATCTCGAAAGTGAAACGTATGGCGGGATGTATGTTCGGGCTGCTTATAGTTTACGATCATCTGGAGAATGACATCAGGGTTTTCACGCCATGGGACGTGTGAGAAATCATTGCCTCCGTCACTTAAGTGACCGAATTGTTCCAGAAAGAGCTTAACATTCTCTTTCAGGAGAGCAGTCCCTTGTCCCCCAATCTGCTGAAACTCCCGGTAACCGCCTCTTTTTATCCTTTCCTGTACACTCTCATCCAGCTCCCGATAGAGTTTGTTCAGCCTCATTAAGAAGAGGGCAGGGGAAAATTGCTCCAGTTCATCCATTCCCCTGGTCAGGTCAAGACTTTCAAAATCAAAACCGATTCTTGCGAGCTGTCTCTTCAGGAGTATGGCGTACACTCCCATCGTGAGCTGGACCACAATATTGCAGTATGCGATCTCCCCCATCACAGCTTTGAGCCTTTCAACCTCGCTGATGAGATCGTTCTCGTTCAAGTGCGCGAGGCGATCAAGCGGAAAGGTCTGTAATCTCTTTTCCAGTTCCGAGAGAAACCTGCCATACCTCCGGGTAAATCCTATTCTCCGCAGGGCAAATCGCAGCAGCCCCGGTAAATAGAGCAATGCCCGTCTGGATGGTGTAAAAGCAGGCTTTTCTAATCCCTCATGATTGATCCCCATCAGGAGCTCAATGGTCTCGCGGGGAAGCCCCACCGTTTCAAAGAGATCACCGATAATCCCCATATTAAAGTACGCCCGGTAGTAAAAGGATCGGGCAAGGCTGCTGGCATCGATATGATTTCTGCCGATCAATTCCACAAGAAACCGTTTCCACGCACCGTTCACTACCGGTACATTCACTGACCAGACCAAGGGTTTTACCATCCCGGGAAAAACTTCCCTCGCTATGTGGTTGGCATAGACAGAGATGTTCTGTAACGATGTGATAGGACGGAGCTGGACCCAGTTCACTTCATGACCGTCGTACACCCATTCAAGGTCAACGCCGCCTCCATGGAGTTTCGCAATCACTCTGGTTTGCGTAACAACCTCCTGGATGATGTCGAGCGGTATCGCTTCGTCCGGCGATGTGGCGAGCCACACTCCCCACTTGTTGATCCATCGTCCTGGAGTGACGCCTTGCTGTGCCAGGGAATCACCGCTTCCTGCCACTGCTTCCACTACAATCTCATCCATCCCGGTAAGGGGATTCTTGCTGAAGGAAACACCGGAAATGACGGGGTGCACCATTTCCTGAACGATGACGGCCATCTTCAGGTCTCGCGGATGGAATCCAATCCTCTCCAGATACACGTGGACATTGGGAGAGAGGGCAGACGACCAGATGGTTTCAATGGCCTCCATGATGTTGTCTGTCCCCTGGACATGGAGGAAGGTTTTGAACTGGCCGGCGAAGGAATATTTACGGCTATCCTCGATATTTGCCGAGGAGCGGACAGCATACTCCTTATTGACGTCAATGAGTCTTGATACCTCTTCTCGCACAACGGCGAGAACGGATCTATCGCCTTTCTGGTATCGGAGATAACCATCCCAGATACAGACGAAGGTCGTGGGTGTGCGGAAGTTCTTGTCGATGAGGAACGTGAGTGATTTCCCCTTATTCCCAATTTTTCGAGGATGCCTCGTTTCCCTGAGGTTAAGAATGTACCGTGTCCGCATCTTCAACACCCGACTTCCGTTGAAAGATCTTATAGTAGGCAAAATCATCCTTTCTCCTGAAATTGTTCAGGAATAAGAGGAGGCCGGCGAGCAGGCCGAACAGGGTGAATGCCCAATCTCTCTCCACAAGGAAGATCACTAGGGGGATCAAGAAGAGAGGAATCTTTTTGATTACAAGGTTACCTTTTGAAAGTTTGAAGAAGGCTGTCCATAACAACAGGAGAATAAAGAATGAATAGGGCGAGAGGATGAGCAGGCTGTTCCAGGCGGCTGTGCTGCCCTTGCCTCCTTTGCCCTTAAGAAAGATGGAAAAGCTTGTTCCCACGAGAGCAAGAAAGACAAAGAGGAGGGTGACAGGAAGCATGCCGGCAAAGAAATAACGGCCAATACCGATGGGGACGAGTGCTTTGGAAATTTCTCCCAGCACCGTGACCAATCCGGCCGTCGTCCCGCCAATCTTGAATGCGTTCGTCACACCGATATTGCCGGTTCCCTCTTTGCTGAGCCTCTTCCCCTTGATCAGATAGGTTGCGAGGTAAGCGTAGGGTATTGCCCCGTAGAGGTAGGCTATCATGGACCAGAAGATAATGTTCATTATTCTTCCATCATGTAATATAGAAAAAGAAATTCCGAAACATCAAGGCTGTGCTGAAAAACTTCACTGGATTTCGTGAAACTGTCGTGTCCGTGATCTCCAGCCCGGGAACCGGAATATGTCCAGCAGACCAAAACTTTCCTGCTCTCCCAGCGCCACCCATACCTTCCCTGTTTCACCAGAAGGTACATAGGCTACCACAAAGTATTTTCCTGTGGCCGGGACCTTAAACCTGACCTCCCGCCATACCCAGGAGTCCGTTCCGGTGAACGGCTCATGATAAACTCTCGGTTCTTTCACGGTCTCAGTATCAAATATCTGTCCACCAAGTCCTGCAGGAATCTCAAAGGGTAACTGCACAGTGGGCAAGGCGGGGCCCAGCACGGTGAGAGCAGGCCGGAAGTTCTTCAGTCGGTCGATCACCGGCACACCCAGCTCAAGATAGACCTCCTGGCCTTCCTGTGCCTCAAATGTGAGCCATACTCGGGGTGACTGTGACGTAATCTCGTGATACGCAACCTGGGAGATATTAGCGTCCTTGATCGCAATTGCATGGGCAGCGTCTTGCCCAACACCCTCATCCCACAGCGGACGATGTGCCCAGGCTGAAAAGCTTAAGAGCAGGAGGAACACCATCAGGCTCACGATCAGGGATCGTCTTCCTCTCCATTTTCTGAAGCACATAAAGACTACC